>DATMXC010000283.1:0-2156 GCA_035561915.1 Gammaproteobacteria bacterium | reverse complement strand
TGTGATTCCGTTGTTCAATCGTTTTGTTGATTTAATGTCTCAACGCCAAGACGCCAAGACGCCCAGAATGCAAAGATGAATAGAATTGCTCACACTCGTTGTCCTTTGCGTCTTTGCATCTTTGCGTTGGAGAATCCATGCCCAAACGCACCGACATAAAAAGCGTCCTTATCATCGGCGCGGGTCCTATCGTCATCGGTCAGGCGTGTGAGTTTGATTACTCCGGCGCGCAGGCCTGCAAGGCGCTGCGTGAAGAGGGCTATCGCGTGATTTTGGTCAACTCGAATCCGGCGACTATCATGACCGACCCGGAACTCGCCGATGCGACGTACATCGAACCTGTCACCTGGCCGGTGGTCGCGCGCATCATCGAGAAGGAGCGCCCCGACGCCTTGTTGCCGACTATGGGTGGCCAGACCGCGCTCAATTGCGCCCTCGATCTGGTACGCGAAGGTGTGCTGGAGAAATTCGGGGTAGAGTTGATCGGCGCCTCGCGCGAGGCGATAGACAAGGCCGAGGACCGCGACCGCTTCCGTAAGGCGATGCACAAGATCGGCCTGGACACACCGCGCTCGTCTCTGGCGCACAGTATGGAAGAGGCACAGCAAGTTCAAGCCCAGATCGGTTTTCCCACCATCATCCGGCCCTCCTTTACGATGGGTGGCAGCGGCGGCGGCATCGCGTATAACCGCGAAGAGTTCATCGAAATCTGCGAGCGCGGCCTGGAAGCCTCGCCCACGCACGAGTTGCTGATTGAGGAATCGGTGATCGGCTGGAAAGAATTCGAAATGGAGGTGGTGCGCGATCACAAGGACAACTGCATCATCGTCTGCTCGATCGAAAATTTTGATGCGATGGGCGTGCATACCGGGGACTCCATCACCGTCGCGCCCGCGCAGACGCTTACCGATCAGGAATACCAGATCATGCGCGACGCCTCCATCGCGGTGCTGCGCGAGATTGGCGTGGATACCGGCGGCTCCAACGTGCAGTTCGCCATCAATCCGGCGAATGGCAAGATGATCATCATCGAGATGAACCCGCGCGTGTCGCGCTCTTCGGCGCTGGCCTCCAAGGCAACCGGTTTTCCCATCGCCAAGGTCGCGGCCAAGCTCGCCGTGGGGTATACGCTCGACGAACTGCGTAACGAGATCACCGGGGGCGCCACGCCCGCCTCGTTTGAACCGGCCATAGACTATGTGGTCACCAAGATACCTCGTTTCACCTTCGAAAAATTCCCCCACGCCGACCCGCGCCTCACCACGCAGATGAAATCGGTGGGCGAGGTGATGGCAATCGGGCGCAGCTTCCAGGAATCCTTGCAGAAGGCCTTACGCAGCCTGGAGACCGGCATAGACGGTCTGAACGAAAAGGTGGATCTCGCTGCCGACGACGCCGCGGATCGGATTTATCATGATCTGCGTGTCCCCGGGCCGGACCGTATTCAGTATATCGGCGATGCCTTCCGCTTCGGCCTCACGGTTGAAGAGGTGCATGCTCAGACCCACATAGATCCGTGGTTTTTAGTGCAGATCGCGGAACTGATCGCCATCGAGACGGAAGTACGTAAGAGTGGCGTTACCGCACTCGACGCCGCACGTCTGTTCGCGCTCAAGCGCAAGGGTTTCTCCGACCGGCGGCTGGCGGCGCTGCTGCGCACCAGTGAACATGAAATACGTGCGCTGCGCGAACGGTTGAACGTGCACCCGGTCTACAAGCGTGTGGACTCCTGCGCCGCCGAGTTCGCCACTGCGACGGCGTACCTCTACTCCACCTATGAAGAAGAGTGCGAGGCCGCGCCCACTGCGCGTAACAAGATCATGGTGCTGGGCGGCGGTCCCAACCGCATCGGCCAAGGCATCGAGTTTGACTACTGCTGTGTTCACGCCGCCTTCGCTCTGCGCGAGGCCGGCTACGAAACCATCATGGTCAACTGCAACCCGGAAACCGTCTCCACCGACTACGACACGGCCAACAAGCTGTACTTCGAGCCGTTGACGGTCGAGGACCTGCTGGCCATCTACCGCAAGGAGCAGCCGGAGGGGGCGATCGTGCAGTTCGGCGGGCAGACGCCGCTGAACATCGCCCGCCAGCTCGCCGAGGCCGGGGTCAAGGTCTTGGGCACCACGGTCGACACCATCGACACCGCCGAGGAC
>DATMXC010000282.1:0-3978 GCA_035561915.1 Gammaproteobacteria bacterium | reverse complement strand
GTGACGCCGTAATCGGTCAGGGCCTTAAACATGTCGGGAAACAGCGTGACGACCGCTATTTCCACACTAAAACTCCGGGTCCCAATCTACCCGCAAAATTCTGGCTACGGGGTCCGTCTCGCGTATCACGCTGCCCATGATATAAGGGATCAGCCGTTCGCGCTCGCCTTTAACGACCACTACATCGTTGGACCCGGTTTCCAGGAGGTGATCCACCGTACCCAGCTCTACGCCCGTCACGGTAATCACTTTCCAGCCTATGAGATCCGCCCAGTAATATTCACCGGGTTCGAGACGCGGCAAGCTGGAGCGTTCGATCAAAATCTCGGCACCGACCCAGAGTCTCGCCTGTTCAGGTGAGGTGCAGCCCTCGATCTGGGCGACGATGTTTTTGCCGTGGACACGACCGTCTAACACCCGCTGCACTTGCGAAGGCCCCTGCCCCACTTGTATATACCACGGGGCATAGTCCAGAATATTTTTCTTGGGCTGGGTGTAGGAGTACACCTTCAACCAGCCGTGTACACCGTAGGACCCGATGATGCGCCCTACCGGCACCATTAGGGAGTCCGGCGGACTACTCAGGCGCTGTGTTGCTTGATGAGGTCAGCTACCCGTTCGGAGGTCTGCGCGCCCTTGGAGAGCCAATAATCTACCCGTTCTTTCTGCACCAGAAAACCCACTTCTTGACCTGCGGCAATCGGGTTATAAAAGCCGACCCGCTCGATATAACGGCCGTCACGCTTGTTACGGCTGTCGGTGACGACAATGTTGTAGAAGGGACGTTTCTTGGCGCCGCCACGGGATAAACGAATTGTTACCATACTGAATCCTCTTGCTCATCGTGTTGGGGCGGTTCAAAACCACGAACTGCCTCCAGTTAGCTGGGTATTTTAATCAAATTCTAGCCGATAAGGAAGGCTATAGACGTGATTTGTGCCTGTTTTAGAAAGGAATACGGCCTTTTAGGCCGCGCAATAGCTTTGCCATGCCGCCTTTAGAGACTTGTTTCATCATCCGTTGCATCTGTTCAAATTGTTTTAGCATGCGGTTTACGTCTTGTATCTGGGTGCCGGAGCCTGCGGCGATGCGGCGCTTGCGGGAACCCTTGATGAGATCCGGCTTGTGCCGCTCCTGGGGCGTCATCGAATTGATCATCGCCTCCAGGCGTTGGGTTTCGCGGTCATTGATCTGGCTCTTCACCGCCTCCGGGACATTGGACATGCCGGGCAGCTTGTCCATCAGACCCGCCATGCCACCCATTTTGCGCATCTGGCGCAGTTGATCGCGAAAATCCTCCAGATCGAATCCCTTGCCTTTCTTGAGCTTGGTGGCGAATTTCTCGATGTGCTGATGATCGACCGTGTGCTGAGCCTCTTCGATGAGACTTAGTACATCGCCCATCCCCATGATGCGCGAGGCGATGCGGTCGGGGTAAAAGGGCTCCAGGGCCGTGGTCTTCTCACCCGTGCCCAGAAATTTGATGGGTCTGCCGGTGATGTGCCGGATCGAAAGCGCTGCTCCGCCGCGCGCGTCGCCATCGGTCTTGGTGAGAATCACGCCGGTCAGGGGCAAGGCGGCGTGGAAGGCGGCGGCGGTATTGGCGGCGTCCTGGCCGGTCATGCTGTCCACCACGAATAAGGTCTCCACCGGCTGCAGTGCGGCGTGCAGACGGCGGATTTCATCCATCATATCGGCGTCTATGTGCAAACGTCCCGCGGTGTCCACCAGCACTACGTCCAGCAATTGTTTACGCGCGTGTTCCAACGCCGCTTGCGCTATCGCCACTGGATCTTGAGAAACATCGCTGGAAAAGAAATGGACGCCGACATCCTCGGCCAGGACTCGAAGCTGCTCGATGGCGGCCGGACGATAGACATCGGCGCTCACCACCAACACCGACTTTTTCTTACGCTCCTTGAGCCAGCGCGCCAGTTTGGCGACGGTGGTCGTCTTGCCGGACCCTTGCAGACCGGCCATAAGAATCACTGCCGGGGGAGGGACATTGAGATCCAGTTCTTCGCTCGACTCGCCCATCACCTTGATAAGCTCATCATGCACGATCTTGATGAGCGCCTGACCAGGCGTCAGGCTCTGCATGACCTCCTGACCCACGGCGCGCTCGCGCACATGCTCCACAAACTCACGCACCACGGGCAGGGCGACATCCGCCTCCAGCAAGGCCATGCGCACCTCACGCAGACTGTCCTTGATGTTGTCTTCGGTGAGCCGCCCTTGGCCGCGCAGGTTTTTAAGGGTGCGGGCAAGGCGCTCGGTCAGGGTGTCAAACATGATGTGTGCTAACGAACTCTTCGGAAAAACGCATTATAACCTTGAGGCCGGGATTATTATCGGTAAGTTCCAGTTCTGCGTGATGCAACTGCGCGACGGCACGCACCAGGCTCAAGCCCAACCCGCTTCCGGAAGTGCTACGGCTTGTGTCCAGGCGTACGAAGCGCTCCAGTGCATGTTGCCGCAACGCCTCCGGGATGCCTGGGCCGTTATCGGCCACGCTGATTTCAAGCTTGTTTTTATAGCGTGCGGCTGTGATCTCGATAAGTCCGCCCGGCGGCGTGTATTTGATGGCGTTGTCGAGCAGATTGGAAAGCGCCTGCGCAAGCAACTGGCGGCTGCCGTAAAGGCTGAGGCCTTCTTGAACACGGGTGCTGAGTGTGTGGTCGTGATCCTCGACGAGAGGTTGATAAAGCTCGGCGATGTCGCGCACGATGGCGCTCAGATCCACCTTCTCCCAATCGTTGCGACGTCCACCTGCCTCGGCATGGGCAATACCGAGCAGGGCGTTAAATGTGTCAAGCAGCCCGTCCACCTCGGCCAGCGACTGCTCCATCACGCTGCGATATTCCTCGATGGGGCGTTCGCTGAGTTGCGCAAGTTCCAGCCGGCTGCGCAGACGGTTAAGCGGGCTGCGCAAGTCATGGGCGATGCTGTCGGTGACCAGGCGTGTTGCATCCATGAGCTGTTCGATCTTATCAAGCATCCGGTTGAGATTCTGCGCCAACTGGTCGAACTCGTCGTCGCTGCCCGTCAGAGGTATGCGCCGGGCGAGATGCCCGGCCATGATCGCCCGGCTGGTGCGGTTGATGCCGTCTATGCGATGTAGCACATTGCGGCTCATCACCAAGCCACCCAGCAAACCTAGGGTAAGCGTGATGCCGAGTGCCCATAGCAGTGTGAGCAACGTGTAGCGGCGCAACTCTTCTCGCTCGTGCAGCTCACGCCCCACCACGAGGTAGTAACCGCCAGGTAAGGCAGTCGTCAAGATCCGCGCCCGATGGGCTTCCTGTTCCTCATCATGATGATTGGCGTTAGCGGACAGTGCGATGCGGGACCAGCCGGTACCCGGGGGCGACACGCCTGTCCAGATCTTCATATTGCCGGCCAGTTGCGTTTGACCCGAGCTCGCTAAAAGATAAACACGCTCCGTTTCATCTCCCGCCGCGCTGCGGCGATCTATACTGCGGCGCAGCTCATCAAGCCCGCCCTGACGATACACATCGCGCAAGGCATCGGCCTCCGCCGCAATTCCCATATCCGTCTGCTGGTCCATATAGCTGGTGGTGGTCCAATAAATAAAACCCAGCAGTACGGCATTGGAGATCCCGAACAGGCCGACATACAAGAGGGTCAGACGGAACGCTGTAGTGCGTAATAGATTAGGTGGGCGCACGCAGGCAATATCCCGCCCCGCGCACGGTCTGCAGCAGGGGCGTAGTAAAACTTTTGTCTATCTTCTGGCGTAAGCGGCTGATGTGGACATCGATGACATTGGTCTGCGGATCGAAATGATAATCCCAGACCTTTTCAAGCAACATGGTGCGTGTCACCACCTGGTTGCTGTGGCGCATCAGGTATTCCAGCAAACGGAATTCTCTCGGTTGTAAATCTATGCGCTGCCCGTTGCGCGTCACGGTACGGGCGAGGAGATCCATCTCCAGGTCTGCTACACGCAAGCGGCTG
>DATMXC010000281.1:0-3148 GCA_035561915.1 Gammaproteobacteria bacterium | reverse complement strand
GAAGTACGGCAGTCAAAGGTCTTTCTTTCCCCCAGTGTCACTATTGAGCGGCGGCGGGTAGATGCTGGGTGCGACGGGCTGGGTGCCAGTAGGGGGGTTAAAGGTGCGTGCGGCGGGAGAGCCATCGGTTTCGATGTCCTCGATCTCTTCGTTTTTACGAACATAGAGGCGTGAGACCAGTACACCGGCTTCGAATAACAGCCACAATGGGATGGCGAGCAAAGTCTGGGAAATGATGTCCGGCGGGGTGAGCAGCATGCCGACCACGAAGGCGCCGACGAACACATAACGGCGCTTTGCCGCCAAGCCCTCGGGGGTGACCGCGCCCATCCATACCAGCAGGATCACGGCGATGGGGACTTCGAAGGCGGCTCCGAAGGCGAAGAACATCCCAAGTACGAAGTCCAGATACTTGCTGATGTCGGTCATCACCGCCACGCCCTGCGGCGCGATGCCGGTCAGGAACTTGAATACCAGCGGGAACACCACAAAATAGGCAAAGGCGGCGCCGCCATAGAACAACAGCGTGCTGGACACCAGCAAGGGGTAGACCATTTTGCGCTCGTGTTTATACAGACCGGGGGCGACGAAGGCCCACAGGTGATAGAGGATAATGGGGACGGCAATGAAAATCGACACCCATAGCGTGAGTTTGACCGGCGTTAAAAAGGGCGAGGCCACATCGATGGCAATCATGGTGCTGCCCTTGGGGAGATAGCGCAGCAGGGGTTCGGCGAGCAGGGTGTAAAGATCGTTGGCGTAGAAGAACAGCGCGAGAAACACGACCAAAACCGAAACCACAATCTTGAGCAGGCGGTCGCGCAACTCCAGGAGGTGAGCGATTAGCGGCTGTTCCTGATCTCCTTGTTGAGGGGGGGAAGCATCAGGAGGGGGAAGTTTATCTTGGGCTGCCATGGTTGGCTTCAGAGGCCTCGGCGACCGCTACCTGAGTGGCTGGTGGTTGAGAGCCAGAAAGGGGGGGGGCGGTTGGCAGAGCGGCCTGCTTGGCGGCTTCGGGGTCCGCCGTGGCGCGTTCTATATCCTTCTCGATGGCGGTACGGCTGTCCTCCACGATTTGGCGCAGTTGCTGAACCTCGGCCTGCTGTTCTGTCAGCAACTTTCTCAGCTCATCGGTCTTGAACTCGCGGTCTATATCCGCCTTGACGCTCTCGATCATGCGCCGGGTCTTGCCTATCCATTTCCCCGCCGTGCGCGCGATTTCCGGTAATCTTTTCGGGCCTACCACCAGCAGCGCCACAATGCCGACCAGGGCAATCTCACTAAAGCCGATATCGAACATACCAGGTCTTTGCTACGGCGTTAGACTTTTTCCTTGCCCTTGACTACCGTCTCTGCTTCGATGATGCGGCCGCCGCTGTTTTGATCTACATGGGCGGTGGATTCGGTTTTGGTCTCTTCGGCAGCCTCGCCATCCTTCACCGACTGGCGGAAGTTTTTGATTGCGCCGCCGAGATCGCCGCCGAGGTTGCGCAGTTTTTTGGTGCCAAACAGCACCAGTATAATGGCCAGAATGATTAACAATTGCGGTACACTTATCATGATTGCTCTCCAGTTGTATCCTACTTTAGATTAAAAGCCGGGCAGCGGCCCGCCGCCCAGTAAGTGAATATGCAGGTGGGGAACTTCCTGTCCCCCGCCCGGGCCGGTGTTGATAATGGTGCGAAAGCCGTTGCGCAGCCCCTGGGCGCGCGCGAGTTCCGGCAGCAGCCGCATCATGTGGACCAGCAAGCCGTCCGGCGCGGTTTCCATTTCATCGAGGCTCGCCACATGCAGCCTGGGTACGACCAGGATATGCACGCGCGCCTTGGGGTGGATGTCCTTGAAGACCACCACCTGGTCATCCGTATAGACCGTCTGCGAGGGTATCTTGCCCTCGATGATGTTGCAAAACAGACAGTCGGTCATGGCGAAAGTTGCCGGGTCCGCTACGCTTGATCCGACCTGCTACGCTTTTCGTCGAGGCCGGATTGGCCGAAGCGGCGCCCCAGTTCGGCCAAAACCTGCTTGGGTCCTAAACCCCTGGAAGCCAGTAACACCAGGGTATGAAACCAGAGGTCGGCGGTTTCGTGCACGAGCTGCGCATCGTCCGGGTTCTTCGCGGCGATCAGCAATTCGGCGGCCTCTTCCCCGACCTTTTTGAGGATGGCGTCCAGGCCCTTGGCGTAAAGCCCGGCCACGTAAGAGCTACCGGGGGCGGCCGACTTCCGTTCTTCCAAGGTCTGCGCCAGACTGCTCAACACGTCACTCATGGAAGATACCCGTGCGCCAAAACTCGAACTAGGTATTATATATCAGCTTGGGATCCTTTAGTACCGGTTCCACGACCTGCCAGTGGCCGTCCTGCAGTTGTTGAAAAAAGCAGCGTTCCCGCCCGGTGTGGCAGGCAATGCCGCCTATTTGCTCGACCCGCAGCAGAACAGCGTCGGCGTCACAGTCGAGGCGGATGTCCTTGACGATCTGGGTATGGCCAGACTCCTCGCCCTTGCGCCAGAGCCTGCTGCGTGAGCGGGACCAGTAGACCGCCTGGCCTGTCGCGGCGGTCTGCGCCAGCGCCTCCCGGTTCATCCAGGCGAACATCAGCACCTTGCCGCTGGCTGCGTCCTGGGTGATGACCGGCGCCAGGCCCTGTTCGTCCCAGTGGATTTGATCGAGCCAGTCTGTGGTAGTCATGAGAGCCTCATTTCAATGCCGCGTTCCGCCATATAGCGCTTGGCGTCTTGCAGGGTGTATTCGCCAAAGTGAAAGATGCTGGCGGCGAGCACCGCGTCGGCCTTGCCTTGCAGTATACCCTCAGCCAGGTGCTCGAGGTTGCCCACCCCGCCGGAGGCGATCACCGGTACCGGCACGGCCTCGCTGACCGCGCGGGTGAGGGGGAGGTCGAAGCCGTTGCGGGTGCCGTCGCGGTCCATGCTGGTGAGCAGGATCTCGCCGGCTCCGTAGTCGCTCATTTTTTTGCACCAGTCGATCACGTCAATGCCAGTCGCCCTGCGCCCGCCATGGGTATAGACTTCCCAGTGAGGCGTGAGGCGTGAGGCGTGAGGGGATAATATTCCATGCCTCACTCCTAACTCCTCACTCCTCACTTGCTTAGCGTCTACCGCGACCACAATGCACTGTGAGCCAAAGC
>DATMXC010000280.1:0-28326 GCA_035561915.1 Gammaproteobacteria bacterium | reverse complement strand
GCCAAGCTGCTGCTCAAGATCGAACAGCCTTACGCCAACCACAATGGCGGGCTCAATCTGTTTGGCGCTGACGGCATGCTCTACATCGGCATGGGCGACGGCGGCGCCGCGGGCGATCCGCACGGCAATGGGCAAAACCTTAAAACCCTGCTCGGCAAAATGCTGCGGATTGATGTGAATAAAGGCGATCCCTACTCGATCCCCTCGGATAATCCCTATGTCGGTCGCAAGGGCGCGCGCGGCGAAATCTGGGCCTACGGTCTGCGCAACCCTTGGCGGTACGCCTTCGACCTCAAGGACAATCTGCTCTATATCGCCGACGTGGGGCAGAACAAGATTGAAGAAATCAACGTCGTTTCGGCCTCGCAGAAGGGGCTCAACTATGGCTGGAACATCCTAGAAGGCAGCACTTGTTTTTCTCTGCTACTTAGCCGCTCTTGCGACAGAGTCGGTCTTGCCTTGCCGGCGCTCGAATACGATCATGACCAGGGCTGCTCGGTGATAGGCGGATTTGTGTATCGCGGGCGGGCCGTGCCCGAGTTGGCCGGTCACTATTTTTATTCCGATTACTGCGCCGGATTCCTCAAGAGTTTCAAATATACTGACGGCAAGCTGAACGAACAGCGCGACTGGAAGGTGGGGGAGATCGGCAATGTGCTTTCGTTCGGCGAGGATGCGGCAGGGGAGTTGTATATCCTGACTGCCAACGGTAGCGTTTACCGCATAGCGAAAGACAGCTAACTACTCGCTGCTGAAATAGATATCACCATAGTAAGCCGTTGCTGTCCCGCCGGTGTTGTCGGTATCGGTCATGATGGCGACGCCGGAGATCATGGAGGGCTCCTCGCCGAAGGCCTTTTTGTAATCTTCATAGACGTTGCGGGATTCCTTCACCCACTGACCGGCTTTTTCCGTTCCGCTTTCAACAACGATCATCTTCACAAAATCGGTGTAGGCGTTGTCTACGATAGTGTCTATGGGCGTTTTTGATTCCCAGATGTAGTTGATCGCGCCGATGGGCAGCTCGGAGCCGAACAGCAGCTTGCCTGCGTTGTATTTGAATTTTTTACCGAAGCTCACCTTATCTGGTTCGTAGGCGAAGGTGATGTAGATGCGCGCGGCGTAGTCGTCGCCTTCTTTGCGGGTGACGTCGCTTTTTTGGATGACGTCATCCGCTTTCCAGCGCCAGTGCAGGATGGGAGTCTTGTTGAGATCAATGGCGATATTGTGGGTGAGGCCTGACGCGGCGGCCTCGCTTATCGCTTTAACGACGAGGATGCCGCTGTCTTTTACCAGTTCATAATGGGTGTGTTTGGATATCTTGGGGAAGGTGAGTGGCTCCCAACCGGTAGGCGGCGTTTTACCTTCGCCGGCGGCGGAAAATTTACCGACTTCGATGATTTCCCGAGCGTTGGCTGAGGAAATCGAAAGCAGAATAAGCGTTGAAAAAAAGCCATGCTGTAATGTAGTAAGCCACACTTTATCAGCCCTCGGCGAGCAATGATTGAATCTTCTGCTCAGTCAGCGCGTACTCACCCTCGCCGATGTGCATGTAACGGATGACGCCCTGTTTGTCTATCAGATATAGGGCCGGCCAGTAGCGGTTGTTGTAATTTTTCCAAGTGGCGAAGTCATTGTCTATCGCCACCGGATAGGTGATGCCGTGTTCGCGCACATAGCGCTTGACGTTCTCGATGTCGCGCTCGCTGTCGAATTCAGGACTGTGCACGCCGATCACCATAAAACCTTGTGGGGCGAATCTTGTATTCCATTGTTTGACGTAGGGCTCCACATTGCGGCAGTTATAGCAGCCGTATGTCCAGAACTCCACCATGACGACCTTGCCCTTCAGGTCTGCCAGATGCAACGGCTTGGTATTGAGCCAGGTCTCGTTCAAGAGTTCCGGAGCCTGACGGCCAACGCCATTAGCAAGCGTAACTGCATCGGCGGTCAGCATTATCAGACCTGTTAATAGACTTAAAATTATCCTCATTATAAGGCTCCTGTAGGCACGCTCTGTGCTAGTAGTATTGTGCTATCTATCGAAGATGGCCTTATACTCTAGCCATTAAAAATCACAGAGTTATCACAAAAAGGTCATAATTCAGGGCGTTTCCGAGCGATGCAGGGACAGATACGAATATCGGCCGATCTGGGGGCGTTAAGCGCCGCCGCTGCAAGGCGTTGGGTGGTACTTGCGGCAGAGGCCATCACCGCTCGCAGCGAGTTCCATGTTGCGCTCTCGGGCGGCGCTACACCAAAGCGTTTGTACGAACGATTGGCGGCTGCGCCGTTTGTGCGCGAGATTGACTGGTCGTGTGTGCACATCTATTTCACAGACGAGCGCTGCGTTCTACCCGATCACCCGGACAGCAATTTCCACATGGCGAGCGAGGCACTGCTGCGCCATGTCCTCATCCCGCCCGGGCAAATCCACCGCATCGGGGTCAGCCTGGCCACTATCCGCCAGGACGCCGCGGCCTATGCCGAGTTGTTGCGCAAACACCTGCCCAAATCGGTCGCTCCCGGCATCCTGCCTCCCGCGACACTAGTACGCCCCTGTACGTCGAAAGAAAGCATGCCGCAATTTGATCTGGTGCTGTTAGGACTGGGGCCGGATGGGCACGTCGCCTCGCTGTTCCCGGCGGCTGGGATCGCGGTGACCGAGCGGGAAGACCGCTACGCGGTGGCGGTCTATGCGGATCGGCTCAAGGCCTGGCGTATCAGCCTCTCGCTGCCCGTCATCGCCCATGCTAGGCATATCCTGATGCTGGCGGCGGGTGAAGAAAAGGCCGGGATCGTGCGACGTGCGCTGGGCGCGCCGGAGTCACCCCCCTTACCCGTGCAGCGCTTGCAACCCGTTCATGAAATGGAATGGTATCTAGATCAGGCCGCTGCTGCACAACTGCGTGATCGGGTGATCGGGTGAACGGATGAAGATATTGGCGGGCGATATCGGCGGCACCAAGACCTTGCTGCAGATCGCCGACTATCAGCAGGGGGATAAAAAGGGACAAGTCATCTTCGAACAGCGCTATGAGAGTGAGCGCTATCCCGACTTTACGGTTATGTTGAAGGAGTTTATTCATGCGGCGGGTTGGGCGGCTGGCCGTTATATCAATGCCGCCTGTTTTGGTGTGGCGGGGCCGGTGGAGCAAAATCCGAGCGGGCAGTCGGTCAAGGTGACCAATCTGCCGTGGCAGTTGGACAGCAAGACTCTCGGCGTTGAACTCGGTTTCGATAAAATCCTGCTCATCAATGATTTTCAGGCCGTCGGTTACGGCATCGAGACCTTGGGCCGTGAAGATCTGGTGGATCTCCAGGATCGCCCGCCGGTAGCGCAGGCCCCGCGTCTGGTGGTTGGCGCGGGCACGGGGCTCGGCATCGCCTTGCTGGTCTCGCGGCCGGGGGGCTATGATGTATTGCCTTCCGAAGGCGGGCACGCCGGATTCGCACCCTCCGATACCTTGCAAGTCGCGCTGCTGGAGTACCTGATTAAACGCTTTGGCCGCGCCGGTTACGAGAAGATCCTGTGCGGCCCGGGACTGGTGAACATCTATGAATTTCTGCGCACCCGCAGCCGCGTGACCAATGACGCATTGCCGCAGCGCTTGGTGCAGAATAACGATCTGCCCACCGCCATCACCACGCTGGCCTTGAGCGGGATGGACAAAACGGCGCAGGTGGCGGTGGATCTTTTTATCGCCATCTACGGCGGCTATGCGGGCAATCTTGCCCTGGTTACGCTGCCATACGGGGGTGTATACATAGCCGGCGGCATTGCGCCCCAACTGATCGAGAGAATCAACGCGGGTGGATTCATCCGGGCCTTTATCAACAAGGGTGCGATGTCGCACTTGCTGGAAAAGATGCCGGTGCGAGTGGTGATGAATCCTAAAGTGGGGCTGATGGGGGCAGCGCTGGCAGCGACCCGATTGTGAGCTTTCGGGGTCTTGCCTGATACAATGATTAGCGAGAGAATGAAAAGTATGAATAAATCTCCTTACAGCATCAAAGTTGATGTCGAGACGGCCTACATCGGCGAACAGTCCATCCCGGATCTGCACCGCTATGTATTCGCCTATACCGTCACCATCCAAAATACCGGGACCCTCCCGGCCAAGCTGCTGACGCGGCATTGGATCATCACCGACGCCAACGGCAAGGTGCAGGAAGTGCGCGGGGAGGGCGTGGTTGGCGAGCAACCTTACCTGCGGCCCGGAGAGGGCTTCCAATACAGCAGCGGCACGATGCTGGAGACGCCTGTGGGCAGTATGCGGGGCAGTTATCAAATGCTGGCGGACAACGGCGTCGAGTTCGACGCCGAGATACCCGCTTTTACGCTGTCACTGCCGCACACCTTGCATTAAGGCGTTAGAAAAAGGTGAGGTGTGAGGAGTTAAGCGTGAGGCGTAACACCTCACTCCTCACACCTTACTCCTCACCGGCCGAAGGACCCTCACCCTACCGCATTACTTAAAACCGCATACTCCTCGAGGCTCAGGGTTTCGGCGCGACGGTTCGGATCTATGCCCGCGGCGCGCATCTGCTCTTCCGTAACCTTGCCGCGCAGCGTGTTGCGCAAGGTCTTGCGGCGCTGCGAGAACGCTTGCTTCACCAGTGTCGCGAACTGCGCTTCATCCTTGATCGTCACCGGTGGAGTCGCATAAGGCGTCAATCGCACCACGGCTGATTCGATCTTGGGTGCGGGCGTAAACGCGCCCGGGCCGACATTAAACAATTTCTCCATCGCGCAACGGTATTGCAGCATCACGCTCAAACGTCCGTAGTCGGAACCGCCAGGCGCGGAGATCATCCGTTCCACGACTTCCTTTTGCAACATGAAATACATATCCCGGATGCAGCCAGCCTGATCGAGCAGATGAAATAACAGCGGCGTGGAGATGTTGTAAGGCAGGTTGCCGGCGATGCGAAGTTTCCGGCCGTCGCTCGCGAGGTGCGCGAAGTCGAAGCGAAGCGCATCTGCGTTGTGGATGCGCAGTACGCCGTGTCCTGCGCAATATTCAGTGAGCTTAGGGATGAGATCGCGGTCCAACTCGATAACGTCGAGTTCACCCGTCGCTTGCAGCAACGGCAAAGTGAGGGCGCCCAATCCCGGCCCGATCTCCACGATGTGTTCGCCGCGCAAGGGTTGAATGGCCGCAACGATGCGCCGGATCACGCCGGGGTCGTGCAGAAAGTGTTGTCCGAAGCGCTTGCGCGGCCGGTGTTTGCCGCCCGGCTCAGCCACGGCTGCGTCTCACCAGATCGAGCGCGGTGTGCAGCGCCGCCGTGAGGCTGCCGGCATCGGCCCGTCCCGTCCCCACCAAATCCAGCGCCGTGCCGTGATCTACCGAAGTACGGAGGATGGGCAGACCCAGGGTGATGTTGACCGCGTTGCCGAAGCCCTTGTATTTCAATACGGGCAGGCCTTGGTCGT
Organism: Gammaproteobacteria bacterium; assembly: GCA_035561915.1. Classification (GTDB taxonomy): domain Bacteria; phylum Pseudomonadota; class Gammaproteobacteria; order SURF-13; family SURF-13; genus JACPZD01. The sequence goes on along the minus strand of DATMXC010000280.1, from coordinate 22,886 downwards.
GATACATGGCCAGCACGGCGTCGGCCGCTTCCAGATTCTTGGGAGTGAACAGGGTATCGGCGGGAAGCGGCCCCGTGAGGTGCAGTCCCTCGGTGCGCAGCGCCGCCAGCACGGGCTCGATAACCTCGCGTTCCTCGCTCCCCAAGTGCCCGCCCTCACCCGCATGCGGATTAAGTCCGCACACCAGGATGTGCGGTTGGGAAATGCCAAAGCGCGTCACCAGATCATGATGCAGCACACGTAGTACTGCTTCGAGGCGCGGGCGGGTGATTGCCTGGCTCACCTTGCGTAAGGGTAAATGGGTAGTCACCAGCGCGACGCGCAAACCCGGCGTTATCAGCATCATCACCGGCTGTGGTGTGTGCGTCAGCTCGGCGAGAAATTCGGTGTGGCCGGAAAAGGCGATGCCTGCATCGGCGATGATGCCTTTGTGCACCGGGCCGGTTATCAGGGCATCGAAGGTTTTGTCCAGGCATCCTGCAACAGAGGCGCGCAAGGTATCAAGCACATAAGGCACGTTGCCGCGATCAAGCGTCCCCGCAACTACAGCACGCGCCAGCTTTACGGGCAAAACCTTCAACACCCCCGGCGCGGTTGCGGCAGGTGCCGTATGTGGATCGAAATGCTCGATGCGCAGGGGCAATCTTAAAATGCGCGCACGCTGTTCAAGCAAAACAGGATCAGCCACCACGACGATCTCAGCAGGCCACACCTGTTGAGCGATCTGCACGCACAGATCCGGCCCGATACCGGCGGGTTCACCAGGAGTGAGAGCGAGGCGGGGGAGCATTTATTAAAGTAGCAAGTGGCAAGTTGGTAGGGTGGGCACGCCGTTTGTGCCCACACGGAATCACATGCAATTGGCATGTGGGCACAAACGGCGTGCCCACCCTACACACGTACTCCTATTCTTCAGAAGTTTTGTATTCCACATACGCCTCATCCCGCAAACTGCGCAGCCAGGCTTGCGTTTCCTCTTCGGTCTTGCGCTGCATAATCAGTTCACGGGCACTGGAGCGCCGGAATTCCTCGGTGTTGTCGTGATCCCTACGCTCGATGAGCTGGACGATGTGCCAGCCGAACTGGGTCTGGAAGGGTGCGCTGATCTGGCCGGGTTGCAGTGAATTCATCACTTCCTCGAAGCGCGGCGCCAAGTCGCCGGGATTGACCCAGCCGAGACTGCCGCCGTTCACAGCGCTGGCGGCGTCGTCGGAGTGAGAGCGCGCCAGCGAGGCGAAATCTTCACCGCCCTCTATGCGCAGCTTGAGTTGCTCGAGGCGGGTCTCAGCTTCTTTGTCGGAAACCAGTTCGTTGGGGCGTACCAAAATATGACGTACCTGTGATTGCTTGACGATGCGTGCGCCTTGAGCGCCGCCGCGTTTGTCCAGCAGTGTGACGATGTGGAAACCGCTGGCGCTGCGGATGAGATCGGAGACATCGCCTGCCTTCATGGGGGGGATGACCTCCGCAAACAGGGTGGGCAATTGTCCCGTCTTGAGCCAGCCCAGATCGCCGCCCTGCAAGGCTTGCTGGTCATTGGAGACGGCGCTGGCAGTTTGCTTGAAGTCCGCGCCGGCGCGCAATTTGGCCAACACCTCTTGGGCCTTTTTATTCGCCGCCTGCACCTGCTCCGGCGTAGGTGCTTCAGGAAGCGCGATGAGGATTTGTGCGACGTGATATTCACTATCGCCACCGCCGCCCGTGTCGCCTTGCAGCTTCTGGGTGGCGAGCAGGTTTTCCACCTCTTGTTCCGTCACGGTAATGCGATTGGCGATTTGATGCTGGCGCAGGCGCGAAAGGACGATCTCGGTGCGGATAGTTTCCCGGAAGGCGGCGAAGTCGAAGCCGTCGCGCTCGAGTACGTCGCGAAACTCTTTGAGCGACATGTTATTTTGCTTGGCGATGGTCTCGATGGCGCGATTGAGCGTGTCGTCGTCTACCTTGATGCCCGAGGTATCGGCGAGTTGCAGTTGCAGGCGTTTGAGGATGAGCCGCTCCAGAAGCTGTTTGTTCAAAACGTCATCCGGCGGGAGCTCGATATTCTGCTGGCGCATTTGCTGGATCACGGTGTGTTTTTCCACTTCCAGATCGCTTCGGGTAATCACATTGTCGTTGACCACGGCGAGAATGCGGTCCACCTCCATAGCGGGTACCGCGGCGTGAGCGACGTTGATTGGGAATGCGAAGCAGGTCAAACAAGACAACAACACGATGGATGAATAGCGTACGACAAGCTTCATATTAGTCTTTCCAGAATGAGTAGGGTTCGTTTATCTAATATCTAAATGTACCAGGGTCCAGCAGGCCCGCAAGCCCGCGCTTGCCCCTGTTGCCGAAGCTGGTCAAGCCCTTCAGCTCCAGTTGCAGAAACAGGGCGTTGTTGGTGTCGCCGCCGACGTTGCTGACGAAGCGGCGGCCTGCAACACGAAGCGCCCAGCAGCAGGTGTCGTATTCCATGCCGAGCAGGGCTTCGAGAGTGCGCCCGTCCTGCAGCGAATAGTTCCAGCGGCCGACCATATTAATTCGACGATCCGCTTGCTGCGACAGCGGCCACAGCGCAGCCAGGTCGGTCTGTTCCAGTTCATTGCGGCGCAGACGATAGTCTAGCTTGAGTATGCGCTGGTTGTCAGGTTTATATTCAAATCCGAGGGTGCTCTTGTCTATATCCTGACTCTGGGGGTTCCACAACAGGCTCGCGCTAGCCTTCCAATCGGGGATAAGTCCGCTGCTGTTTAATTCGGCTACGATGTCGGAGACATCCAGGGTCTCCGTGCTGTTGCCTGGAAGCACCACCCGGCGATCGCTGAAATAGAAGATCTGTCCGATCCTGGCGTTGAACCGTTCCCTCCCGCTCTCTTTGTCCAGCAAGCGGGAGGTGAGGGCGACCGTGATTTGATTGGCATCATTGACCCGATCCGCCCCGCTGAAGCGGTTGCTCTGGAACATGTTGGCGTAACTGAAATCAAGTAGATTGGTGTCGAACACCGGCAGCGACGATTGATCGCGGTACGGTACATACAAATAGTATAGCCGTGGTTCCAGGGTGTGCAGCAGAGCGGCATCGTTCCAGCTCATGTCGCGTTCCAGATAAACGCCGCTGTCCAGGCTCAATACCGGCAAGGTCCGCGAGGGAGAACTGCCGCCGCTGTCTGCCGTCTGTTGATCCAGCGCGTACTGGGTATAGCGCAGGTTCAGGCTGGGTGTGACGAAGCCATAGGCGTTCACCAGCGGCAGGCTCATGCCGGGTTGCAGGTCAATCCGGTCGCCGACCACGCTGTCGCGCCGGTAGAAGTGCACATATTCGCCGTTGAACAGGGCGTTGCTCCCGTAGGCCTGTTGCGGCAGGTTGAGATTGACGAGCAACTGCGGCAGCCGCTGGTAGGGGCGGGCGCTGCTGGGCAGCGATTCGTCCACCGTTTGATAACTCTGCACGCGCCCGGTGAACGACCAGAAATCGCCGTGGTACGTGGCGTCGGCGCGCCGCTCTAGGTGCGTGGTACTGGCGACGCTCAAACTGGTGCCCAGTTCTCCGAAATAGTTTCCATCCGAGACGTAGCCGAACTCCAGTTCGCTATTCCAGCGCGGTGCGAAATTCCAGACATTGTGGGTGGAAAGGAATGTGCGCGACTTGTCGAACACGTTATCGTAAGGGACATAACCGACGTTAGTGAGGCCACCGCCGGTCGGGCTAATGTAACGAAACTCCCCCAGGAGCTGCACACCGCGTTTGCTCATCACGCGTGTGGTGAGGGTTGCATCGCGTTGCGGGGCGATATTCCAGTAATAGGGAATCTGGATGTCGGTGCCCACTTGGTCGGAGGTTCCGAAACTGGGCGTGAGAAAACCGGACTTGCGCTGGTCGCTGAGAGGGAAGTTAATATAGGGCAGATAGAGAAAGGGGACACCCTTGAATTCCAGCCAGACGTTGCGCGCCTCGCCGATGCTTTTCTCGTGATCCAGTTTGAGGTCGCTCGCATGCAGCAACCAATCGTCATTGCCGGGATTACAGGTGGTGAAGGTGGCCTGGGTAAGGCGTGTGTGGTTGGGGTCTTCCATCACCAGCAGGGACGACTCGCCGCGCGCATGGCGCTGCACCAGGCCGTAACGGGCCGCCTCAACCTGGCCGTGCCGCGCGCCCAGTTCCAGCCTGGCGCTGTCGCCCTCCACGGTCAAGCCATCCTGTTCGAAACGGATATTGCCGTGCGCCTCTACGGTATCCTGCGGTTGATTGTAGGTCGCCGTGTCGGCGTTGAGCCTTTGGTTGCCGCGGCGCACCTCGACATCGCCGCTGAAGTCGAAGATTTCGTTATCCGTGGCCCGGCTCTCATCGGCATCGAGATAGGTCGCCTCATCACCCTTGGCATTGAAGGGCTGTGGCTCATGTTGATGCGCAGGGCTGCCGGGTTCTCCGCATAGCATCCAGTCGGAGGGGATAGCGCCGGTACCTTGGGCGGCGGCCAGTGGGCTTGCAACGGCGAGACATGCAAAGCTCAGGCGGCAGAACCACTTATTAAACACGAGAACACTCTTGGCGGCATCAATTGTTCTAAAATCGCATAGAATGACCCATTCTTCAATCCTTACTTATAGATACACAAGGCCGGCCTGTGCCAAATATTTCTAAAAAAAAGATAGTTATCCTAGTCTTACGCGGCATTCTTAAGAATGATTGCCGCGGACTACCCCCCAATGCCTGAGCGCCTGGCACAACTCACCCGCTGGCTGCGCTCGGATATTGGTCTTGCACAGGTTGAGATCACGCCGGCTTCCAGCGACGCCAGCTTCCGGCGCTATTTTCGCATCCGCTACGACGGGCAGACCCGCATCGTGATGGATGCGCCGCCAGCGCAGGAAGATTGCCGCCCTTACATCGCCATCGCGCGTGCATTTTACAGTCTGGGGCTCCATGTCCCTGAGATCCTGGAGGTGAATCTTGAACAGGGGTTTCTGCTGCTCAGCGATCTCGGCACGCGCCAGTATCTCACCGAACTTAATAGTACTACCGCAGAAAGACTCTATGGCGATGCGCTCGACGCATTGCTGATATTGCAGTCGCGGTGCACTAGTCAACTCATCGAACTTCCGCCTTATAACCATGCGCTGTTGATGCGCGAGATGGGGCTATTCCGCGACTGGTTCGTGCAGCAACACTTATCCTTGCAGCTACAGCCCGCACAGTCCGCCGGGCTTGAACAAACGTTTGAAATGCTGGCGCAATCGGCGCTGCAGCAGCCCAAGGTCTGTGTGCACCGTGATTACCACTCGCGTAATCTCATGGTCACGGATATTAATAATCCCGGCATCCTGGATTTTCAGGATGCGGTGATAGGACCGATCACCTATGACCTGGTATCGCTGTTGCGCGATTGCTATATCGCCTGGGCGCCCGATCAGGTGTATGCCTGGGTCAAGGCATACCGCTTGCGTCTGCTTGAGGCAGGGATCTTACCGGACGACGACGAGGCGCAATTTTTACAGTGGTTCGACTGGATGGGGATACAGCGCCATCTTAAGGCCATCGGCATCTTCGCACGTCTGCACATCCGTGACGGCAAACCCGGCTATCTCCAAGACATCCCACGCACCCTGGGCTATGTGGTGGCGGTGAGCCGCCGCTATCCCGAATTGCAGGCGCTGTACGATGTGCTGCGCGCGACGATTGTTCCGCGCCTCTCGGTGTTGCCGGCATGAAGGCCATGATACTTGCCGCCGGTCGCGGCGAGCGCATGCGCCCGCTCACCGACCATACCCCCAAGGCCTTGTTAACGGCAGGCGGCAAGCGGCTTATCGGCTATCACATCGAGAACCTGGTGCGCGCTGGCATTCATGAAATCATCATCAACCATGCGCATCTCGGCGAACAAATTGAACACGCGCTGGGCGATGGCGGCGACTACGGAGTGCGGATTCTTTATTCGCCCGAGGGCGAGCAGGTTCTGGAGACTGGCGGTGGCATCTTTAACGCACTGCCCCTGTTGGGCGCCAAACCCTTCATCGTCGTCAATGCGGATGTCTGGACCGATTATCCCTTTGCTCAGTTGCCCACCGACCCGGAAGGGCTCGCGCATCTGGTGTTAGTGGATAATCCGCCGCACCATTCAGATGGTGATTTCGCATTGAGCGCGGGGTATGTATACGACCACTTCCCCTCTCCCCCTGGGGAGAGCGAAGCGAGGGGGGCGAAGCCGCAGGGTGAGGGCCGTCTTACCTTCAGTGGCATGGGCGTATATCGTCCAGAGTTGTTCGCCGAATGCAAGCCGGGAAAATTTCCACTCGCACCGTTGTTGCGTGCTGCGATGGAAACACGCCAGGTCACCGGCGAACACTACCAAGGCGCCTGGTTCGACATCGGCACGCCGGAGCGTCTGCAACAGCTCGACGAATTACTGGCAAGATATTGAAAAAGACCATCCATAGCCTTTGTCAACTTGCGTTAATAACGCAACCGGTACCACACATCTCCCAGCAACTCATGTAGGGCAAGATTGCTTTTCTCCAGCGCGTGCGCCTGTGGAAGCCAATTGAGCAGTGGCGGCACGCGGGTATTTTCCAGCGACAGAAAATGCGTCGGCGCGGGGATCACACGCAGCCCGGCCTGTTCAAAGATACGCACCGCACGCCGCATGTGCCAGGCGCTGGTGACCAGATACACGGTGTCGATATTTTTTTCCTCCAACAAGTGTTTACTCAAGAACGCATTCCCGGCAGTGGTCGTGCTGGCGTCCTCCGTCCAGGCCTCGATGTGATAGTCTTCGAGTAAGACTTTCCGCATCAGTGAGGCCTCCGATGAACCTTCGTTAAACGGGTCTCCGCCCGTCAATAATAGCGGTAGGCCGGTCTGCTTGTGCAGCCACATCCCGTAGCGCAGGCGTTCGAGACTATACGTGGAGACGGTGTCGCCGCCGTACTCCGGCGCGTCGGCGTAGCGGCCTCCCGCCAGCACCACAATGGCCTGCGCCGGAGCGCTCCGAAAATCCTGCGCCGCTAACGCCGGATAAATTTCCAACTGCCGCATAAGCGCCTTTCCGGTGACCGGCAGACTGAAGACAGCAAGGCTAATCAGGGCGATCAAAAGCAGCGCAACCGCGCTGCGCCGGTGCCGCAACAAGATAAGACCCAGAGCAATGAGCAGCAGCAAACCGCCGGGTGGAAGTAACCAAGCCTCGATACCTCGTGTAATTAGAATCTCCATAAGTGCTCCTGCCCATGTTAAAATCAACGTACTGTGACTGTACTCGAACTTAATCCCCTGTTCCAACGCATCAAGGATATGCAGGGGCGCAGCGCCGCCCTCAGGGGGTATCTTTGACTACGACACCAAGGCCGAACGCCTGACCGAGGTCGAGCGCGAGCTGGCGAATCCCGCCGTGTGGGGCAACCCCGAGCGCGCCCAGGAACTCGGACGTGAGCGCGCCCAACTGCAACAGATCGTCGCCACCTTGGCGCATTTGGGCGAGGGGCTCAGCGAGGCGCAGGAGTTGTTGGAGATGGCCGCCGAGGAAAACGACGAGGCGGCAGTCAACGCCATCAGCAAGGATCTCGACGCGCGTGAGAAGCAGCTCCAGGATCTGGAATTCCGCCGCATGTTCTCCGGGCCGATGGATACCAATAACGCCTTCCTAGACGTTCAGTCCGGCTCCGGCGGTACCGAGGCGCAGGATTGGGCCAATATGCTGTTGCGCATGTATCTGCGCTGGGGCGAGCGGCGCGGATTTAATCCGGAACTCATCGAAGTTTCGCCGGCTGAGGTGGCAGGCATCAAGAGCGCAACCATTAAATTTACCGGCGACTACGCCTATGGCTGGCTGCGCACCGAAACCGGCGTACACCGCCTGGTACGCAAGTCGCCGTTTGATTCCGGCAATCGCCGCCACACTTCATTCGCTTCGGTATTCGTCTCGCCCGAGGTAGATGACAGTATCGCCATTGACATCAACCCCGCCGATCTCAAAGTAGACACCTACCGGGCGAGCGGCGCGGGCGGTCAGCACGTCAACCGCACCGAGTCGGCGATCCGCATCACCCACCTGCCGACCAATACCGTGGTACAGTGCCAGAGCGACCGCTCGCAGCATAAGAACCGCGCCACGGCGATGAGTCAGTTGAAGTCCAAGCTCTATGAACTTGAAATGCAAAAGCGCAACGCCACCAAACAGGCGCTGGAAGACACCAAGGCCGACATCGGTTGGGGCAGTCAGATCCGCTCTTACGTATTAGACCAGTCGCGCATCAAGGATTTACGCACCGGCGTGGAGAAGGCCAATACCCAGGCGGTGTTGGATGGTGATTTGGATGATTTTATCGAAGCGAGTTTGAAAAAGGGATTGTAGGGTGCGTTATATGCACCAAAACAGGCGGTGCGCGTAGCGCGCCCTACGCAAGATATGAACGACGATACCCAACAAGACGAAATAGCACAACGCCGTGCCAAGCTGGCCGCCCTGCGCGAAAAGGGCGATCCCTTCCCGAACGATTTCCGCCGCAATATCCTGGCGGGGGAACTGCACGCCGAATACGATGGCAAAGACAATGCCGTGCTGGAAACGCAACCGATCCGTGTAAAGATCGCCGGCCGCATGATGGCCAAGCGCGTCATGGGCAAGGCGAGCTTTGCTCAGGTGCAAGACATGTCCGGCCAGATTCAATTGTTTGTTCAGCGCGACGCCTTGCCGCCCGAGGTATATGAAGATTTCAAAAAGTGGGATGTCGGCGACATCCTCGGTGCGGAAGGCACACTGTTCAAGACCAAGACCGGCGAATTGTCGGTGCGCGTGGACGACGTCCGGTTACTGACCAAGGCGCTGCGCCCGCTGCCGGAAAAGTTTCATGGTCTGGTGGATCAGGAGACGCGCTATCGCCAGCGCTATCTCGATCTCATCATGAACGAACCGACGCGTGATACATTCCGCATCCGCTCCAGGGTGGTCGCCTTCATCCGCCAGTTTCTTGAGGCGCGCGACTTCATGGAAGTGGAGACGCCCATGATGCAGGTCATCCCCGGCGGCGCCACCGCACGTCCGTTCATCACCCATCATCACGCGTTGGACATGCAGCTGTTCCTGCGCGTCGCCCCGGAGTTGTACCTGAAACGATTGGTGGTGGGCGGCTATGAGCGGGTGTTCGAGATCAACCGCAATTTCCGCAACGAGGGTTTGTCCACCAAGCACAATCCCGAATTCACCATGCTCGAGTTTTATCAGGCCTATGCAGATTACCGTGACCTGATGGATCTCAGCGAAGCAATGCTGCGTCAGCTTGCGCAGCACATTCATGGCGCTACGACGATAGTCTATCAAGGTGAGCAATACGACTTCGGAAAACCCTTCACACGCCTGACTCTGAAGGAAGCCGTGTTACAGTTTAATCCGCAACTCAAGGAGGCCGATATCGAGTCGCTGGAGGCCGCGCGCAAGTCCGCCACCGGTTTAGGCATCCTACTCAAGGACAGTTACGGCGTTGGCAAGATCCAAATGGAGATATTCGAAAAGACCGTGGAGAGCCGCCTGAAAGACCCCACCTTTATCACCGCCTATCCGTTGGAAGTCTCACCCCTGGCGCGTCGCAACAGCCAAGACCCCTCCATCACCGACCGCTTTGAATTATTCATCGGCGGACGTGAAATCGCCAATGGCTTTTCCGAGTTGAACGATGCCGAAGACCAGGCCGAACGCTTTCGTAAACAGGTCCAGGAAAAAGAGGCGGGCGACGACGAGGCGATGCACTTCGACGCCGACTACATCCGCGCGCTTGAACACGGCATGCCACCCACAGCGGGCGAAGGCATCGGCATAGACCGCTTAGTGATGTTGCTCACCGACTCCCCTTCCATCCGCGACGTGCTGCTGTTCCCGCACATGCGGCCGGAGGGTGAGCGGCGGGCTTAGGAGCCGCGAACGCCGGGCCAAGGAAGGCCGGGCTGGGGTTTCGTCGAAGAAATGGAGTTCCGCCATGGATGGCATCGCTGAAGGCCCTGTTTAGGAGCCGCGAACGACCGGCCAAGGAAGGCCGGGCTGGGGCTTGTTCAGTATATAGAAGTCGCGCCATGGATGGCAGAGATGATCGTAACACGGGTAACGGTTAAAGCCCGCGCCTCAAGCCGTTAATAAGCGCTGCACCTCTGCCACCTCGACGGCAGTTTCTCCCTCGGAGGTGATGCTGAGTTCGGGATCTATCCCCAGGCGAGCGAAGGCGGGAACCGTCTTCCAGTCCACTTGGGCATGACGGTGTTGAGTGCCATGGTAGCTCTGCAGGTTGGCGACGATGACCACGTCGGTGTAATCGGCGGGGCCGTCCGGGTTGCGTTGCAGATACTCGTGACCCGCTGCGACGGCCACGAGTTCGGTCGGAAAGCCCCATGCCTTGAGGATCATATGGCCGATCTGGGGGTGCATCTGGGCGACGATCCGCTCGAGTCTCTCTTCATCATCAATCAACTCCGGTACCTTCTCCGCGCGGCTCAGGATAGGGAGGGAACCGATGTCATGCACCAGCCCCGCCAGCATCGCCTCGTCGGGTTTAAGAGAGGTAAAGTGAGCGGCCAAGACGTGGCTGATGGCGGCGACCTGGGTGTTATGCTGCCACAGCGCGGTCAACCGCTTTTTAAGCCGCACCGACTGACCGCGGTGCAACTGATCCATCACCAGGCTGGTGACCAGACTGCGAACCAGGATATTCCCCAGCCGCGAGATGGCGGTTTGCAGGTTGTCCACCGGGCTGCGGCCCCGGTAGAGTGGACTGTTGGCAACCTGGATAAGCCGCGCAGAGAGGGCGACGTCAGAGCCCATGATCTTGGCGATTTGAGAAGCCGAGGTCTTTGGGTCGTCCACGACTTGGCGTACCTTCAGGGCAACCTCCGGCAGGGTGGGTAACACCAGCCGGTTCTCTTCGATGTCCCGCAATAAATCGGCAAGAAATTTTTCTTCGATCCCGGTCGTCGTTTCGTTCATAGGCTTATCGAATCTTTATGGATATTTTGGTTATTCGTAGGATCTAGCCTTGCTTTCAATATCCCCCTAGGGGCGACCCCTCGAGTTTCACCAGCGGTCCCGTGGGCGATTTCAGGTGAAGTGGGTCTTTTCCATGCGAAATTTGTACCACAGCCAACATTTCAAAGCCACCCCTCGGTGAAAACTGAGCATCCACCACCAGTCCCACCGCCTGGCTGTTGCCGGGAGTATAGAGTGTATCATTCGGCTGTGGCGGGTCGGGGGCATCCGCCCACGCGGTCACCATGCGGCGCTTGATGCTGCCGAGGTGATGGGTGCGCGCGACGATTTCCTGGCCCGGATAACAGCCCTTGGTAAAGCTTACCCCGCCGAGCAGATCCAGGTTGACCATTTGCGGCACAAAGGTATCTATCGTGGCAGTGTGGATGTTGGGCAGACCGGCGCGGATGTCGAGCAGGTTCCAATAGTCCGTCCTCACTTGCAAGGCGTTTGGCTGTAAAGCGCCCCACAGTGCCCTGATGCCTGCGAGTTCTCCGACGATAACAAAGCGCTGCACCGTTCCAGGGAGGCGCAGCACCGTGAACAACCCGTCGGGGCGCTGGATCTGTGCAACCTGGTTGATCTCAATTGGAAGGTTACCCAACAGGGCCGCCGCGCGTGCGGCAGCGTCGGGGCCGAAAACACCGATACGGATGAGTGAGTCACTGGCGTTGCTAAGAGTGACCTGACTGCGCAGCACATACATCCGCAAACGCTTGAGGGTCGCGTCGAGAATGTCCTGGGGGAGCAACAAATAATAAACACCGTCGCGCAGGAACAATCTGAACACCGCCAGTAACCGGCCTTTGGGGCTGCAATAGGCATTGAGTTGGCTGCGCCGCTCCGAGACCTCGCTCACGTCGTTGCTGAACTGGCCCTGCAGAAAATTCGCGGCGTCCGGTCCTTGCACGGCGATCAGGCCAAGCTGCGACAGATCGCTAAGCAGCAGCGGATGATCGCCGATTTCGATAGTGCCCGCGGGTGTTCCTCTATTGTTCAGGTAGGTCTGCCAGTCTGTATTCATACGGGTAGATTATAAATGCACTTGCCGGATTGGTTATTCAAGACTACGCTTTCAGTTCATTGTATATGAAGGGGACACCGGCAGAGGCTATGCCTATAAGGTTAGAAATCGGCCGCTCTCTGTGGCTGTCGGCGATACTCTTGCTCAGCCACGCCGGCGCCCTGTGGCTAGTGATCCTCATACCGCTGCCCTGGTGGTTGGCCACCATACTTACCGGTGCGCTGGCTTACAGCCTGTTGCACGGCTTGTTTCTGCACGCCCTGCGCAATGGCAAGCAGGCCATCGTCGAGCTGGTGTGGGATACGCAAGGCCGCTGGATACTGCGCTCGGCCGAGGGCCAAAATGTTCCTGCGCGCCTGTCGGCGGGCAGTTATGTCAGCCCGTATCTGGTCTTACTCAATTTCGTGACCGGGCGCTGGTGGCAGCGGCGTACTCTGTTGCTGTTGCCGGATGCACTGGATGCCGGGAGTTTCCGGCGATTTCGTGTGCGTATGTTAAGCAATCCGGACGACGAACAGACAATCTAACGTGGTAAGTAATTCGGCGGGACGAGAACGGTATTCGTCGGCGGATGAGAGACGTCCGGATTCGGATAGTCGAGCGTATAGTGCAGGCCGCGGCTTTCCTTGCGGGCCAGGGCCGAGCGGATGATGAGGTCGCTCACCAGCACCAGATTGCGCAGTTCGATGAGATCGTTGGTGACGCTGAAATTACTGTAGTAGTCGGTGATTTCCTGCTGCAATAATTCCACCCGGTGTTTGGCGCGCTCCAGGCGCTTGTTGGTACGCACGATGCCGACATAGTCCCACATGAAGCGCCGCAGTTCATCCCAATTGTGCGATACCACGACCTCCTCATCCGAATTGGTTACGCGGCTCTCGTCCCATTCTGGCAACGTCGGCGGAACCGGCGCCGTCGCGAACTGCGCGAGAATGTCTTCACTGGCGGCGGCGGCGAAGACCAGGCATTCGAGTAGTGAATTGCTGGCCATGCGGTTGGCGCCGTGCAGGCCGGTAAAGGCGACTTCGCCGATGGCATACAGCCCCTCGATATCCGCGCGTCCGTGCAGGTCGGTCATGATCCCGCCGCAGATATAGTGCGCGGCGGGGACGACCGGGATCGGCTCCTTCGTCATATCAAAGCCGAATTCGAGGCAGCGCGCATAAACGGTGGGGAAGTGCGACATGATGAATTCGGCGGGCTGGTGATGGATATCGAGATACACGCAAGGGATGCCGAGGCGTTTCATCTCATGGTCTATGGCGCGCGCCACGATGTCGCGTGGCGCGAGTTCGCCGCGCGGGTCGAACTGCGTCATGAGCGGCGTGCCGTCGGGCAGCAGTAAACGTCCGCCCTCGCCGCGCACCGCTTCGGTGATCAGAAACGACTTGGCGCGCGGGTGGTACAGGCAGGTTGGGTGGAATTGGATGAACTCCATATTGGCGACGCGGCAGCCGGCGCGCCAGGCCATGGCGATGCCGTCGCCGGTGGCGACGTCCGGGTTGCTGGTGTACAGGTAGGCCTTGCCCGCCCCGCCTGTCGCAAGCACCACGGAGCGGGCGCTGAACACCTCCACCCGAGCAGCGCCGCGGTTGAGCACGTAGGCGCCTAGGCAGCGTCCCCCTCCCAAGCCCAACTTTTTTGAGGTGATGAGGTCTATGGCGATGTGTTGCTCGAAGAGCGCGATGTTCGGGTGGTTTCGCACCTGCTGTTCGAGGGTGGTTTCGATCTCGCGGCCGGTCGCGTCGGCGGCATGGATGACGCGGCGGTGGCTGTGCCCGCCCTCGCGGGTGAGGTGATACTCAAAGCTGCCATCCGGCTGGGCCTCCTGGGTAAACGCTACCCCTTGATCTATGAGCCACTGCACCACCTCTCTGCTGTGTTCCACGGTATAGCGGACGACCTGTTCGTCGCACAGTCCGGCCCCGGCGATCAGGGTGTCGCGGATGTGTGAGGCGATAGAGTCGCCCTTGTCGAGCACCGCCGAGATACCGCCTTGTGCATAGAAACTCGCGCCTTCCCTGAGCGGTCCTTTGGTCACTACGGCGATGCGCGCATGAGGTGCGAGACGCAGGGCCAGGCTGAGTCCGGCGAGGCCGCTGCCGATGACGAGGATATCGAAATGGGGGTGTTGAGTCATGGATGGTTGGTTAGCGTTAACAGGCCCTATGGGTCAGGGTTTGTGCACGATGCAGCTTTCGCTAGGCTCACAAGACCGACTATAATGACAAATGAGTGTTTTTGTCGAACTATATTGGACTTATAAGGTCTATCTCCACTGCAGAGCCCAACCGAGGTGATAACAAAAACCCCCATGGGGGAACAAAGTATTGACCAGGCCCTGGTTGAGCGGGTGCAACGCGGAGAGAAGAAGGCGTTTGATATCCTGGTGCTCAAGTACCAGCATAAGCTGGTCAAACTGATCTCGCGCTATATTCGTGATGCAAGTGAAGTCCAGGACGTCGCCCAGGAGGCCTTTATCAAGGCCTACCGGGCGCTGCCGAACTTTCGCGGCGACAGCGCCTTTTATACCTGGTTGTACCGGATCGCCATCAACACGGCAAAGAATTATCTGGTCGCCCAGGGACGCAGGCCGCCTGATGATGATATTGACGTGATGGACGCCGAGCAGTTCAGCGGCGCGACGGCGCTGAAGGAGTATGCCACGCCGGAGCACATCCTGCTGCGCGATGACATCCAGCAGACGGTGGCGCGAGTGATAGACCAGTTGCCCGAGGATCTACGTACCGCCATCACCTTGCGCGAGCTGGAAGGTCTGAGTTACGAAGAGATCGCCGAGGTGATGGCCTGTCCGGTCGGTACCGTGCGGTCCCGGATATTCCGGGCGCGTGAGGCGATAGACAGCAAATTGAAGCCCTTGTTGGAATCGAGTTAAGTAGGTGAGATACCCATGAATATAGACGAACACATTTCTGCATTGATGGACGGTGAGATGAATGAGGCCGAAACCGGCCGGTTGCTGGATCAGTTGCAGCGAGACGCCGGACTGCGAACGTGCTGGACTCGCTACCACTTAATCAGCGACGCGCTGCGCAGCGATCTTACCTGCCACATTAAACACAATGTCGCGAATCGCGTCATACAGGCCCTCGAATCAGAACCCATCCATCTTTCCCCGCGACGTACCACCCCTCACCCCTCACGCTTCGCCCCTCACATTTTTAAGCCGCTGGCCGGTCTCGCCGTGGCCGCCTCGATCACCGCGGTGGCGGTACTCAGCCTGCAGACCACGACGCCGCTGCAAACCGCATCACCTGTCAGTCTCGCCAGCCTGCCCGGGGCAGTCCCGCTAGCGCAGGTTTCCAGCACCGCAGGCCGATCACGCTGGAGCGCCGGCCGTCCGTCCGTGGAGTCCAAGCTGGACATATACCTGGCTAATCACAATCAATATTCCATGTCTACCGAGATGCAGGGGATGCTGCCTTACGCCCGGATAGTCGGATATGAGACAAATCCCTAGACTTCCCATGGTGCGCCTCTGGACAGTGTGCGGCACATGCCTGCTGGCGGGTTTGCCGTTACTTACGGCCAGGGCGGACATCGCCCCCGCCGCGCGCGAATGGCTGGAAAAGATGTCCTATGCCGCGCATGCCCTTAACTATGAGGGCGTCTTCGTCTACATCCACGACCGGCAGATGACCACCATGCGTATCATCCATCGCATGGATGCCGACGGCGAGCACGAACAACTGGTCTCGTTGAACGGCGTAGGGCGCGGCGTGATCCGCAGCAACAGCAGCGTGACCCGCATACTCCCCGACGATAACGCCTTGACGATGAGCGAAGGACAGTCGCGCCCCCCGTTTTCAGGACTGGACGACATGGAACCCGTCATCAGCGAACTCGGTAAACACTATGATTTTTCCCTGGCGGGTCAGGAGCGGGTCGCCGGTCAGATCGGCCAGATGCTGCTCATCAAGCCCAGGGATCAATACCGCTACGGCTATAACCTGTGGCTCCATAACGGCACGGGACTATTACTAAAGGCCGATCTGTTAAGCGAGCAAGGCGCGCCTCTGGAACAAATGATGTTCACCGAACTCAAGGTGTTCGATACCCCGTCGCGGGGCGAACATGAGAATCCCGCTGATTCTCACGTCGCGCAGGATCGACACAAACCCTTAGCCGCGCATTTACAATCTGATACCCGTTGGCGGGTAACCAAGATGCCGGCGGGTTTTAGACTGGGTGAACACACCAAGCACCTTATGCCGCACAACAAGCGGCCAGTGGAGCACCTGGTGTTGACGGACGGACTCGCCTCAGTCTCCGTCTTCATAGAAGAATTCGACGAGCGGGAAAAGTTCGAGGGCCTCTCGCGGCGCGGCGCCGTGAACGCCTACGGCAGAGTCATTGATGGTCATCAGATCACCGTGGTCGGAGAGGCCCCGGCGGCCACTGTGGAACTGGTCGGACTATCGGTTATAAACCCTGACCATGATTGAAGAAACCGCCCGCGTTGTCGCCTTGGAAGATGATTTCGCCTGAGTCGAGACCCGGGGTAAAAGCACCTGCAGCGCTTGTACGGTCAACAAGGGCTGCGCCGCCGCGACGCTCGCCGACACGCAACAACTTCGATCTCACCTATAAATACCGTTTTAGTTTGACCTCTTAATCTTCATCAACCCTGTGGAGTATTCATGAAACACCTTTTGTCACGCATTACCGCCGCTTCGATCATCAGTACCTTATTTGGGGTGCTGCTGGTTTCTTCAGTAGCCGCCCAGGCGCGCGACCTGCCTGATTTTACCGCGCTAGTCGAACAATACGGCCCCTCGGTGGTGAACATCAGCACCACGCAGAAGATCAAACATCCGAAGTCACGCCAGATGCCGCAAATGCCGCAGATGCCGGATCTTCCCGAGGACAGCCCGCTCAATGATCTGTTCCGGCACTTTTTCGAGGACCGTCCCGACGGCCCGCCCCAGGAGTTCGATGCGCAATCCTTGGGATCAGGGTTCATTATCTCCTCTGAAGGCTATGTGCTCACCAACAACCACGTGGTGAAAGACGCAGACAAAATCCTCGTTCGCTTGAGTGACCGCCGGGAACTGGTTGCCCAAGTAATAGGGACCGACCCGCGCAGCGACATCGCCCTGCTCAAGATCAAGGCCGAGAACCTGCCGGTGGTGAAGATCGGCGATCCCTCCAAGATGAAGGTCGGCGAGTGGGTGTTGGCCATCGGCTCGCCGTTCGGCTTTGACCACTCTGCGACCGCCGGCATCGTCAGCGCCATCGGCCGCAGTCTGCCCACTGAGAGTTACGTGCCCTTCATCCAGACCGATGTCGCCATCAACCCCGGCAACTCTGGAGGACCCTTGTTCAACCTCGACGGCGAGGTGATTGGCATCAACTCGCAAATCTTCAGCCGCACCGGCGGCTTTATGGGGTTGTCGTTCGCGATTCCCTCTGACGTGGCGATGGACGTCGTCGAACAATTGAAGTCCAAGGGTCACGTTACACGCGGCTGGCTCGGCATCATCATTCAAGACGTCACCCGCGACCTCGCCGAATCCTTCGGCATGACCGATCCGCGCGGTGCATTGGTGGCGCGCATCCTGCCCGGCGGTCCTGCGGAGAAGGCGGGCATCCAGGTCGGCGATATCGTGACCGACTTCGACGGAAAACCGGTGATCGAATCGGCCAACCTGCCCAAGCTGGTCGGCCGCAGCAAGGTCGGGTCCGAGTACGAAGCCAAGCTGATACGCAACGGCAAGCCGGTGACCCTCAAGATCAAGCTCGCGGAATTACCCAAGGAGGAAGAGCTTAAACTTGCGCAGGGTGCGCCGAAAACAGCTGAAGCTAATCGCGTAGCCATCACGGTTGCCGATCTCAACGCCGAACAACGCAAGCAACTCGACGTCAAGAGCGGCGTGCTGGTGCAGCAGGTGGACAACGGCCCGGCACAACGCGCGGGCATCAGACGTGGCGATGTAATTCTCAAGATCAACAACCTCGAGATCAAGGATAGCAACCACTTCAGCGAAGTGGTGAAGGGTCTGCCGGTGGGTGCCTCCGTGCCGGTGTTGGTGCAGCGCGGCAACGGCGCCTTGTTCCTCGCCATGAAGATTACAAAAGACGACGAGCAATAGCCGCACTATAAAAATATGCACCGCGGAGGGCGCAGAGGGACCCAATAAATTGGATTTTCCTCTGTGACCTCAGCGGTAAACCGGTTTTATTGTGAAAGCTTAAGCCGGCCTAGAGGTTGACCCATCTGTACGGCACTCTCGGCGGCGACGGTGGGATTCCAGGCGACGCCTCCGGATTCAAACAGAACAATCACGGTTGAGCCCATGTTGAAGCGGCCTAGTTCCGAGCCGCGCTCGATAACGATGCCCTGGGTTACATAATTCCAGCGTTGTAAACTGCTGCGGTAGGGCGGGGTGATGGTTCCCGCCCAGACCGTTTCGATACTCCCCACAAATAATGCGCCGACCATGACGACGCCCATCGCCCCGATCTCGGTGTCGAAGATCGCCGCCACCCGCTCATTACGCGCGAACAAACGGGGGATGCCGCGCACGCTCAGCGCGTTGACGCTGAATAAACGGCCCGGCACGTAGACCATTTCGCGCAACCGGCCGGTGACGGGCATGTGTATCCGGTGATAATCCTTAGGACTAAGATAAAGCGTGGCGAATTGTCCGTTCAAAAACGGCGCAGCGCGCCCCTCTGAGCCACCCAACAGTTCAACCAGACTGTAGTCGCGCCCCTTGGCCTGAATGATCCTCCCTTCCGAGACCCCGCCGATCTGACTCACCGCCCCGTCCACCGGGCAGACAATTTCATTCAGTCCTGCAGCGACAGGCCGCGCTCCGGCTTTAAGAGCACGCGTAAAAAAGCTGTTGAAGTTTTCGTATGCGCGCGGGTCGGGTTGCTCGGCGATGCGCATGTCCACCCCATAGCGGCGGATGAACCAGCTTATCTGCCAGTTTTTCCACACGCGCAGGCGCGCGCGCGTGAGCACATACATGAGCCGCGATAGCAGGTGTTGCGGCAACAGGTAGTGCGGGAGGATTTTTAACCAATCGTTGGACATTGGGTATCGTTTTTACCGCGGATGACGCTGAGGAAAATCAAAACGGTATATTTGTACGCTCCGCGTTCTCCGCGGTAAATCGTTTGTAGCCTCATCACTTGCTACTGCTTCTTAGGCCGAAAAGCGACCAGCACATCCGGATTCGTCTCCAGATACGGCCCGCCGATGAGATCAATACAATAGGGCACCGCCGGAAACACGGCCTGCAGGCAATCCGCGATGGACGAGGGTTTGCCGGGCAGGTTGATGATGAGCGTCTTGCCGCGGATGCCCGCCATTTGCCGCGAGAGTATTGCGGTTGGGACCACTTTCAGGGACACTGCGCGCATTTGCTCGCCGAAACCGTCGAGAATCTTGTCGCACACCGCCTCGGTCGCTTCAGGCGTGATGTCGCGCGGCGCGGGGCCGGTGCCACCGGTGGTGACGACCAGACAACAGCCCTGCATGTCGCACAAGTCCTTGAGCGTTTCTTCGATCACCGGCTGCTCATCGGGGATTACACAGCAAAACGCCTCCCACGGCGTGGCGAGTATTTTTTTTAATTGCTCGCGTATTGCGGGCCCGCCTAAATCTTTATAGACGCCCTTACTGGCGCGATCAGAGACGGTGACGATGCCGATGTGTACAGGTTGAGTGGTCATAAGAATGTATCGTGCATGGCAGCGGTTTCAAGTAATAGCCGTCGTATCTGCGGCTCTTCGAGATCTTCGGGACGGTCCACATCGCGACGTGGGGCGAGTTCATGCCAGCGCCATTGTAGCCGTTTCAGCCGCTCGCGGGTAAGGGCAAGCACCTCACAACTACCCCATGTAATGTCTTCAAACAGGAACGGCGCGGCCTTACGCAAGCCCAACAACACATAACCGCCGTCCTCGGCAGGACCGATAACGGCATCAAATCCGTCCCCTAGGGTATCCAGCGCCGTGCGTACATCCTGCGCGGTGAGGGCTGGGCAATCCGTCCCGATAATTACCGCATAAGGACTCTGTTGCAAGACGGTATCAAAGGCATGCGCCATGCGCGCGCCCAGATCGTTTCCCTGCTGCTCCCGAAGAGTGACTCCGTAGTCTTTACTGCATTGTGCGAAAAAGGGATGATTCATGTCAGGGCTGCACCAAAGCTCGACCGGGCAAAGCTGCGCCTCCACCGCCGTCGCGATGCAATGCCGCGCCAGTGTGGCGTGTAGCGCCGCTGCGCCTTGCGCGCCCAGCACGGGTATGAGGCGGGTCTTGACCGCGCCCGCAACGGGGGCCTTGGCAAACACCACGATGCGTGCGTCAGGAAATGGCAAGTTCATGAGGAATAATACCGGCGCACGAGACGTTGCGGGTCTGCACCGAAGGCGTAAGCCAGCCGCAACCACCACATCAACAAAACCGTGCGCACAATACCACGCCGTTCCCAGCGGCGGCTGGAGGTGATGACTCGTTCGCGTACACAGAGCGGCCGGCTGAAACGCCGCAAAATGCGGCTGATGGCGATGTCCTCCATCAGGGGAATATCGGGGAATCCGCCTGCCTGTTCAAATACATCGCGGCGGACAAAGATCGCCTGGTCGCCGGTGGCGATGCCTGTCAAACGCGAGCGCCCATTCATCAGGGTCTCTACGACGCGCAGCAAAGGGTGACTCCCCGACAAGCGCACGTCAAAGCGTCCCCAGCGGGCGCCCGTCTGCGCCAGTCCTGCGCGGATCATGCGATCCGCGCCCTCCGGCAATAGCGTATCGGCATGCAGGAAAATCAGGATTTCTCCGCGCGTTGCCGACGCGCCGCGGTTCATCTGCCGCGCGCGGCCGCGTTCGCTGTGCAGGAGTTGATCGGCGAACGGCGCCGCCAGGCTGCACGTGGCATCGGTACTGCCTCCGTCCACGACGATGACCTCATGTCCTGCCGCGCGCAAGGCTTGTAAGCCGGTCAGGGTCGGGACGATAGCCGCAGCCTCATTGAGTGTGGGGATGATAATGGAGAGCCTTGGTGCGGCGTCATTCATGGGCTGCATGATAAACGAAACCCTGACGTGGCGCAGATGGGGCACGCATGGAACCCGGCCCGTTGCGGTGTTACAATGGCGGCCCTGTCCGTGCGGTGCCAAGTGCCCTTATCCCCATCCTTTCCCCCGGGAGGGGTGAGCGGCGGGTTTAGGAGCCGCGAACGACATGCCACGGATGGCATGGCTGGGGTATAGAGACGGTACTACCGTTGCGCCAGGGACGGCAATATAACTGTTAGATTTGGGGCGGTAGCTCAGCTGGGAGAGCGCTGCGTTCGCAATGCAGAGGTCGGGAGTTCGATCCTCCTCCGCTCCACCAAATACCTAACCCGGGTCCGCCTTCACTCTTGCTCCGGCAGCTCAGATGGGTGAGCTCGTGAAATGAGCGAGCGACCGGACAAGGAAGTTCGGGCTGGTGCTCAGCCCGGCTCAGCGATTACGCCAGGGATGGCATCATTGGTGTCCAAAATTGCCCCGGTAGCTCAGATGGATAGAGCATCCCCCTCCTAAGGGGAAGGTCGGACGTTCAAATCGTCTCCGGGGCACTTAAACATCGATAACTTATAAAAATAATCTATACAAAAATATTCAACACTGATTATTTACCCGGAGCCGGCAAGCTTCACTCCCAAAGCCCCCGCCGAGGCGGGGACAAGGCCGAGCCAGTGATCCTTATCAACGGATGTCGGGTGTCCTTGCCAGCCAATTAAGCACTGCATCAATAAGTTCATCGCTGGCTTGTCTCAGCGCACTCACTGCGCCCGCGGCATCCGGAGTCTGGGCCTGGCGTTCCAGGCTAAAAGTACGTTCTCTGAGAGGGGTCTGTTCGTTTTTTTGGGTCAGGGTTACGTGGGCGCGAAGTAAAACCCGGCTCGATTGCGGCGCATCAAATACCTGGCTGAACTCCTCTAGATCAACCCGCAACCGGTTCGGTGGGTCGTTCTGTGGTGTCGGATTCACCTTGGGGGTGTCGCTGGCTGTGGGGAGGGCCTGACGCAGGCGTAGCGTTATCAAGGCCGCCGGAGGCGCAGCCCAGCGGCTGTCAGCGTAAGAGTCCAGGCGCGCAGCGTTATGATAAGCGAGCCGATATAAGATTGCCGGGCTGTCGAGCCAGGACGGCGCTGTCACAGGAGAGACCTCCAGCCGGTCAGCAATGCGCGTTGTTTGATCGGGTGCGTTTTGCCGCGGCAGACCAAAATCATACGTAACAATTGAAGCGTCGTCTTTCGGCAAGATGCTGCAACCGTTAAGCATCAACAGAATAAACGCGGCAGCCATACCTGATTTTATTTTTGTCATGAGGTGCCCAGTCTTTCCTTAGGGTGGTGCTGTAAAGCCCGGCTCTCCCGGGCCCGGCTGCGATAGTGGCTTTCCAAAGACCAAGCTTTGCGGCCGCCGCTCGATATCCGTCAGGAGTTTATCAAGATTTTTGGAGGTGCGAGACAGATCATCCAGCAGCCGGTCGAATTTCGGTAATGCCGAAGAGCGTACCTCGTCACCCACCGCCTCGCCTGCTGCTCCGATTTTTTCAGCACTGGCGGCGATCTTTTCCGCGCTTGCGGCAACCCTGTCGAAAGTTATAACTTGCTGCTGAAGTTTGGCCGTCAAGGTGCTGAGGTCAATAAGCAGCGCATCGGCCTTCTCGAGTACACCCTGGGTGTTAGCGACGACGGAAGGCAGTGCGGTGATGGTAGGATCAAGCTTATCCTGGAGCGTAAGAAGACGCGCCGAAACGTGTTCGGCATTGGCGAGTATACCCTTCACATGCTTAAGGTTTTCGTCGTCGAATACATTGCTCATGCGTTCCGTGAGCATGCTGATGCGC
>DATMXC010000279.1:0-4529 GCA_035561915.1 Gammaproteobacteria bacterium | reverse complement strand
CACCGTGTTGGGCGGATTGGCCGCCGCGGTCTGGGGCGCTGCGTTGGTACAAACCTTTGCCAGTGGTTTTATCAGCACCGGCTTCGTCATCAACCTCGGCTTTGTCGCGGGAGCGATCGCGGGCGCGGCGCTCTGGATAGGGTTCGCCACCCGCTTTGGACTGCCGGTCTCGACCACCCATGCCCTGCTGGGCGGGATCGTCGGTTCGGTGCTGGTTACGGCCGGCCCGGTAGGGCTGAAGACCGCCGCCATAGCTAATAAGGCCCTTGCGCCGCTGTTGTTGAGCCCCGTGATCGCCATTTTATTATGTTGGTGTTTATTACTTGCGGCACGCTGGGTCGAGCGAAGGATTCCAGCCTGGAGTTCAGGTTGTTGCGCGCGCGCGGACTGGCAACAGAATCCCTTTGTCTGCGCCCCCGAAGGGCAGCGCCCCGCGCCGTATGCGCAACACGTTTGGCTAGGGCTGCACTGGTTGAGCAGCGGCGTCACCAGCTTCGCGCGCGGCCTCAATGACGTCCCCAAGATCGCCGCATTTCTAATACTGATTTTAACTCTGACGCCTGCCTTGTCCGCAGTATTCGCCGGGAGCCGACTCTGGCCGATTATCCTGGTGGCGCTGGCGATGGGTCTGGGCAGCCTATGGGGCGGAATGCGGGTCTTGCAAGTGCTCGCCCACCGCGTGACGCCGCTCGACCCGGCCAGTGGGTTGGTCGCAAACGTCGGCACCTCTCTGCTGGTGTTACTTGCCACCCCGCTCGGCCTGCCGGTCTCCACCACCCATGTCAGCACAGGGGCACTGCTCGGCGTGCGTTGGGGCGACAAACTCAAACCCCAGCAGAATGATGCGCTGAAATTGATATTATTCGGTTGGATTGTCACACTGCCCATCGCAGCCGCGCTGGCCGCTGTGACCGTACAACTGTTAGAGTTAGTCTCAGCCTAAGGACACGCCATGCACGCCACCCTGCCACTGCTTGAAGTCACCGGCTTTCCTGCCTTGCGCCGCGGGAAACTGGAAACCCTGCAAGTCAATCTGGGTTATCTGTGTAATCAAGCCTGTCTGCACTGCCATGTGAACGCCGGCCCCACCCGGAAGGAGATCATGCAGCGCGACACCGTGGACTGCGTGCTGGATTATTTGCGCAACGCGGGCATCGGCACGCTGGATCTCACCGGTGGCGCGCCCGAAATGAACCCGGACTTCAAATATCTGGTGCGCGCTGCACGTGACTTGGGTGTGCGGGTGATAGACCGCTGTAACCTCACCGTGCTGGAACTACCCGGACATGTGGATACGGCGCAGTTCTTGGCCGAGCACCAAGTGGAGATTACTGCCTCGCTGCCGTGTTACCTGGAAGACAATGTGAACAGCCAGCGTGGCGACGGCGTGTTTCAGGCCAGCATTCGAGTCTTGCGCATACTCAACAGCCTGGGCTATGGCCAGCCCGACAGCGGCCTACTGCTGAACCTGGTATATAACCCGTTGGGCCCCTCGCTTCCGCCCCCGCAACAGGCGCTGGAGCAAGATTATAAGAAATATCTCGGCGAGCACTACGGCGTCGTTTTTAATCATCTGTTCAGCCTCGCCAACATGCCCATCCAACGCTTCGGCAGTACGCTGATCTCCAAGGGGCAATTTGATAGCTATATGGACTTATTGCATGGCGCACATCAGGACGACAATCTCGAAACGGTAATGTGTCGCTCGCTCATCAGCGTGGATTGGCAAGGCTATGTGTACGATTGCGACTTTAATCAGATGCTGAAGCTCCCGCTGCGCCTGAACGGCAAGCCGCGCGTACACCTGCGCGAGTTGCAGGACGTGAAGCTGGAAGGATGTAGCATCGTGGTCAAGGATCACTGCTACGGCTGTACGGCCGGGCAGGGGAGCAGTTGCGGTGGGGCGTTAGCTTAAACAATTTACCGCGGAGAACGCGGACGAGAATCAAATGATGTTGAGGTTATTCTTTTGCGTTCTCTACGGTGAATGCAGTTCTTTTATGAGGAAAAGACTATGAACGTGCAACAGAATGTCATGGAACGTTATTCCGAGGGCGCCAAGGAACGTCAGGCCGCCTTATGCTGCCCGGTGAATTACGACCAGGGCCTGTTAAAAATTCTGCCGCAGGAAATTATCGAAAAAGACTACGGCTGCGGCGACCCCTCCCGTTATGTGCGCGAAGGTGATGTCGTCCTGGATTTAGGCAGCGGCGCGGGCAAGATCTGTTACATGGCGGCGCAACTGGTGGGTCCGCAAGGCCGGGTCATCGGCGTGGACATGACCGACGAGATGCTCGCCCTGGCGCGCAAGTATCAGCCCGAGATGGCGCAAAAGCTGGGCGGCGACCGGGTGCGATTCATAAAGGGCCACATCGAAGACCTGGCGCTCGATGTCGAGGCCATGGAGGATTATCTGGCCGTGCATCCGGTGCGCAATGCCGCAGACCTCGCCATGTTGGAAGCCTGGAAAGCGGCGCAACGTAGCAAGCAACCGCTCGTTGCCGACAACTCCGTAGACCTGGTGGTCTCCAACTGCGTGCTCAATCTCGTGGATGAAAAGCACAAGCAGCAATTAGTTCGGGAGATCTTTCGTGTCCTCAAACCAGGCGGGCGCGTGGCGATTTCCGACATCGTGAGCGACGAGACTGTCCCCGCACGTCTGCGCGCCGATCCCATGCTATGGAGCGGCTGTATCTCCGGCGCGTTTCAGGAACAGGAGTTTATCCGCACCTTCAAAGACAGCGGTTTCCTCGCAGCCTGTTATGACAAGTGGGACGCCGAACCCTGGCAAGTGATCGAGGGCATCGAATTCCGTTCGGTAACACTGACTGCGGTGAAGGGCGCAGGCACGGAGTGTCTCGATTACGGCCATGCTGTCATCTATCGCGGCCCGTACGCCAACATCACCGATGACGAGGGCCACGTCTATCTGCGCGGCGAGCGGATGGCGGTGTGCGAACGCACTTATAAGTTGCTGACTGAAGGACCATACCACGATGACTTTATTGGTATCGCACCGGTCGTGCAGCACGAACCGGTCAATTGGTGCGCGCCCGCAGGCGCCTTGCGCCCCGCGGCGGAGACCAAAGGGGCGACATACACACAAACCGGCGCAACTCCGGGTTGTTGTTAGCTGCAAAAGCTTTAATAAAACGATTTACCACGGAGGGCGCGGAGGAAAAGAGTGTGTTTTGATCTTTCCCTCTGCGGTGCATAAGGTCCTTTTGCGCCGCCATTGAATGGCGGTATCATAAGCAATGGCGCGCTACATCGCATTCCTATTCCCGTTCCTCTGCTACTTTTTTCAAGTCGCACACGCAGACATCACGCTGCGTCTCTCAGAAGTTGCCAATGGCCTGAAAAATCCTCTCTACCTCACCAGCCCAGCGGGCGATCCGCGCTTGTTTATTGTCGAGCAAGCGGGGCGCATTCGCATCATCGCCAACGGCAAGCTGTTGTCCACCCCTTTTCTCGACATCGAGGGAAAGATAAAGAGCGGTGGGGAACAGGGCCTGTTGAGCGT
This sequence comes from Gammaproteobacteria bacterium, assembly GCA_035561915.1. Taxonomy (GTDB): domain Bacteria; phylum Pseudomonadota; class Gammaproteobacteria; order SURF-13; family SURF-13; genus JACPZD01. Next base: position 1,006 of record DATMXC010000279.1, on the reverse strand, counting down.
TGCTTTTCATCCTGATTATGCGAAGAACGGGTTTCTTTACGTCAACTACACCGACAAAAGCGGCGACACTCGTATTGAGCGTTACCATGTAGCTTCCGACCCTAACCGTGCTGACCCCGATTCGGCCAAGCTGCTGCTCAAGATCGAGCAGCCTTACGCCAATCACAATGGCGGGCTGAATCTGTTTGGTCACGACGGTATGCTTTACATCGGCATGGGCGACGGCGGCGCCGCAGGCGATCCGCACGGCAATGGGCAAAACCTTAAAACCCTGCTCGGCAAAATGCTGCGGATTGATGTGAATAAAGGCGATCCCTACTCGATCCCCTCGGATAATCCCTATGTCGGTCGCAAGGACGCGCGCGGCGAAATCTGGGCCTACGGTCTGCGCAACCCTTGGCGGTACGCCTTCGACCTCAAGGACAATCTGCTCTATATCGCCGACGTGGGGCAGAACAAGATTGAAGAAATCAACGTCGTTCCGGCCTCGCAGAAGGGGCTCAACTATGGCTGGAACATCCTAGAAGGATCATCCTGTTTTTCGCTGTTGTTCAGTCCCTCTTGTAACAAAAGCGGCCTCGTTTTACCTGTGCTGGAATACGATCATGACCAGGGCTGCTCGGTGATCGGCGGTTTCGTCTATCGCGGCCGCGCTATCCCTGAACTCGATGGCCACTATTTGTATTCTGATTACTGTACGGGTTTTCTCAAGAGCTTCAAATACGCTGGCGGCAAGACGACCGAACAGCACACATGGAACGTGGGAGAGATCGGCAGCGTATTGTCATTTGGTGAAGACGCGGGAGGAGAGTTGTACATCATGTCGGACAAGGGCAGCGTTTACCGACTGGTTAAAGATAGTTCAGAGTAGTTACTCGCCTGTGAAAATTATGTCGCCATAATAAGCCGTTGCTGCCTCGCCGGTGTTGTCGGTATCGGTCATGATGGCAATGCCGGAGATCATGGGCGGTTCCTCGCCGAAGGTCTTTTTGTAATCTTCGTAGAC
>DATMXC010000278.1:0-5768 GCA_035561915.1 Gammaproteobacteria bacterium | reverse complement strand
TCCTCAAAGTACAAACGGGCGTGCGGGCCTACCTGCACCTGACGGTTCTTCTTATGCTCCATGACCTTGGCGCGGAAGTCATTGCGGATGCGGGCGTAGTGTTCCAGTGAGTAGAGTTTGTCGGGAGATAGTTTTTCCATCGTTAACCTTAGGTTGTAGGATCGTCAAAGGAGACTGGCCAAGTGAATTCGGTCCTACCTGTGCTTCTCCTCCAAATCCACCAACGGCTTGTCCGTAAACAAATAATCCCTTAACTGTTTATCAAACTTCGGATCATGACGCCGGATCCACTCCAGCACCATCGCCGCATGTTCCTTTTCTTCGTCACGGTTGTGCGCGAGAATGGCGCGCAATTCTTTATCCTTACAGACATCCACCCGCTGGTTGTACCAATCCACGGCCTCCAGCTCTTCCATCAACGAGACAATGGCACGATGCATGTCGCGCGTCGTGTCGCTGAGCTCCGTTATTGCTTCGTGATAACCTTCGTTGGACATTTTTTCTCCTGAGCCTGGACTTTCAATAGTTTCATCACGCAAGGACGCAAAGTTTGTAAATTATAAATAAAGCGTTTCCATTCGGTGCTTAATCTAGCGTCTTTGCGGCTTTGAGCGAGACAATTTAGATTCCATACGCCATACGCAACAAGGTCAGCGGATGCGTAGGCGGCTTGCCGCTGTGCATCCCTTCTTCCAGGTGATGGCCCGCTATCGGACAGTCGCTAGTGTAAAAATCCGGCGCGGTCTTGGCGATGCGGTCCATGACGGGCCTGCCGATCTTCATCGCAATTTCGTGATATTCGCGCTTCACCGCATAGGTGCCGTTGTGCCCTGAGCAGCGCTCGATCGGTTCGACTTGGGTATCGGGCACCAGTTCCAACGCCTCGCGGGTTTTCAGGCCGATATTTTGCACCCGCAGATGACAGGCGACATGGTAGCTCACCTTGCCGAGCGGGCGCTTGAAGTTCTTGTTGAGCAACCCGTCCTTGTGGCGCAGCATCAGATATTCAAACGGATCGAAGATCGCATCACGCACCTTGGCGACTTGCGGGTCGTCGGGAAACATCAAGGGCAACTCCTGCTTGAACATCAACACGCAGGACGGCACGGGCGCCACGATGTCCCAGCCCTCGTCCACCAGCTTGGCCAGCACCGGGATGTTGGCGTCTTTGGCGCGTTCGACCGCGTCGAGATCACCGAGCTCGAGTTTGGGCATGCCGCAGCATTGCTCCTTTTCGGCGAGCCGTACCGGGATGCCGTTGTGCTCGAAAATCGCAATGAGGTCCTGACCCAACTGCGGTTCGTTGTAATTGCCGTAACAGGTGGCGAACAGCGCCGCCTTGCCGCGGGTAGCGGAAGATGGGCGTGCGCTGACAGGCTTTGAATATGTGCGCGGCGCCTCGCGTTTACGCAGCGTATCGCTGTGGTATTCGGGAATAAAGGCGTCGGGATGTACGCCTAATGTCTTGTCTAAAATTTTACGCGCAGCCGTGTTTTTGTTCGCAGCGTTCACCGCTTGGACTACCACCGGTATGCCGGCGAGTTTGCCGACGATGTCGGTGCTGGTGAGAATCTTGTCGCGCACCTTGACCTCACCCTTCTGAAACTTCACCGCCTTGCCGCGCAACATGAGATGCGGAAAGTCCACGTTCCAGGGGTGCGGCGGCACATAGGGACATTTGGTCATGTAGCACATATCGCAGAGATAGCAGTGGTCCACCACCTCCCAATACACCTTCTTGTCCACACCATCCACTTCCATGGTGGGAGATTCGTCAATTGCGTCAAACAGAGTGGGGAAGGAATTGCACAGATTAAAACAGCGCCGGCAACCGTGGCAGATGTCGAACACCCGCTCCAACTCCTGGAGCAGCGACGTCTCGTTGTAGAACTCCGGATTTTTCCAGTCCAGCGGATGCCGGGTGGGCGCCTCCAGACTGCCTTCGCGTTGACCTTCAGTGGGTGCGGACATATAACTCCAGTGTCAAGTTACAAGGTGAGGCGCGAATGCTCTCGCGCCGAATGCCACGCCATGGATGGCGGGGCCGTGTTTCAAGCGGAGCAGGAAGCGCAGCGCAGAAACCCGATATGCCTTGCCACTCTACAAGAAAAATAGGGGCCGGTTTCCCGGCCCCGCTACTCTGTGATTTACAGCTTATTTACCTAAGCTATCCAGCGCCTTCTGGAAACGATTGGCGTGGGAGCGCTCGGCCTTGGCCAGCGTCTCGAACCAGTCGGCGATTTCGTTGAAGCCTTCCTGGCGCGCGGCCTTGGCCATGCCAGGGTACATATCGGTATACTCGTGGGTCTCACCGGCGATCGCGGCCTTCAGATTATCACTGGTAGCGCCGATGGGGAGATCAGTGGCTGGATCGCCGCAGGCCTCCATGTACTCCAAATGGCCATGCGCATGGCCCGTCTCGCCTTCGGCCGTCGAACGGAATACCGCCGAGACGTCGTTGTAGCCTTCCACATCGGCCTTGGCGGCGAAATACAGATAACGGCGGTTGGCCTGGGACTCGCCCGCAAAGGCGTATTTCAGGTTTTCGTGGGTTTTGCTTCCTTTAAGTTCCATAGGTAAATTCCTCATCAATGGTTAAATCAAAACTGTAACTGTATATTAAGACCAATAAGAATTTAGACTGTGTCTAAATTATTTCTATCTTACAAGCCCCCGCCAAGAAGTGTCAAGCATCTCAGGTCATACGCCTAAGGTGCATGTTAAGGTGACAAACTTGGTATTATTAGCATCCAATCTTTTAGCCTACTTATCCACGATCGGTCCTGCAAGCGAATGTTAAACGAAACCAAAACGGCGGACAGCGCGAGCTCCGATGAGCATTACCTGGATCACCTCGCCACCATCAATAAGGATCGCGATGTGGTGGCCATCCAAGACATCTACAATACCAGTGGAGCGCTACTGGTGCGGCAGGGGGCGCGGATTGATTATGCCACCGCCCGGCGTCTTACTCAGCACAAATCGTCCAAACCCTTAGAACACCAGCTCCAAATCGAAGGCAGCTTAACCGCAGATAGCCTGAACCAGCAGCTACAGAAATTCCTGGAACAGCATGCGGATCTGGCAACTATCCAGCGCAGCCTCGGGGCAGACGATGATCTCGCCCTACTGTTTGATAAACAGCTCAGTCCCACCCTGCTACAGAAGCTCACGGTGATGGCCTTGCAACAGCCCACGCTCCTGGAGCAGGCGTTGTTTGGCGGCTGGCTGGCCGTGCTCCTGGCAAGCGAGCTCGGTCTGCGCCCGGCGGAAATCAGAAAGGCGGGCATTGCCGCCCTCGCTCGTGACACAGGCTTCCTCCATCTCCCGCCCGTACTCATCGAGCAAGGTCACGAGTTTAGCCCCCATGAGTGGCGCGCCATGCAGAGCCATACGGTGGTGGGAGAAATTATTCTGAATGACACGGCTGGGATGGATCCCGAAATCGGCCGAGCGGTGCTGGAGCACCATGAGGCCCTGGACGGCTCCGGCTACCCCGCCGGCAAGGAAAGGCCGGCGCTCAGCCTGCTCGGCCGGGTCGTTAACCTCGTCGACACGCTGTGCGCCATCCGCCTCAAAAATTTCAAAGACACCGGACGTAATCTACGCGACACCCAGCCTTTTTTGTTAATGAACAGCCATGCCTATGAGCGTGACCTACATGACGCGATCTGTTCAATCTTGCGTAAATCGGGCCTGGAGCGCACCTCTATAAATCCACTTGGGAACCAGGCCAACCTGCTTGCTCAACTCATCGCGCAGGGCAACACCATGCGACGCACCCTTCCCATTGTGAAAGAATTGAGTGATCTCATTAGCGTGGGTAGGACGGAACCCACCGCAAGAAAGCTCGGCAGGGTCGCCCTCCGGACCTACACCCTGATAACCTCGTCGGGGCTCGTGAATGATGAAATCATAAACTGGTTAGAGAGCTTGCTGCTGGAACCGCAGGCCGATGAGATAGTCTTCCTTAGCGAAATCGAACTGCTACAGAAGGAGTTACGCTGGCACCTTACTCATCTGCAGCGCGCCCTGACAGCGTATCTTAACGAAGCCGGCCCACACGATCCGTCTTATGGGAGGCTCAAAGAATTGGCGGTAGGGTTACCATAGGGTACCGTTTAATGTGGAGGTTTCACCTCCACCAGCAAGGCTCCGGTGATGATTACGAAGGCACGCACCCAGAGGATTGCCTTGCCCTGGCCGAGGTGGTCTTCGCGGGCCGTTTCATCACCGCGCAATAACCGCCGCCCCGCCTGAATCTGCATGACGTAGAGCATATAGAGCGAGAGCAGCAGCAAAAAATGCGTCCACAGCAGGAAAGACGTAAGCTCTCCCTCGACGATCAGGCGGCGGTGCCAGTCCTTGTTCATATAAAGGTAGACCGGCATGGCGATATCAAACAACATGACCGCCACCATGACCGGTATATGCACAGAGCGCCGTCTGGCCCAGACAAACGCCGCCAGCATCACCAGGTAGGTGAGGAAGGCGGCCAGGACGGTAGCGGCAATCATGCCGCCATGCTAACAGAGAGCCCGCAGAGGGGACTAGCGCCGGGACAAGCCTTGTCTGTTCAGGCAAAATTCTGTTAGAGTGAACGCGTTTGCACTTAACCGTGAAGTTCACCCTATGGCAAGCAACTCCCCTTCCGCGTCCGCCCAATATCGCAAGACCTCCACCACGCTCATCTTGATAGGCGTCGCCGTGCTGGCCTGCCTGCTCACGCTCTATCAATGGATAGAGCTGGTGCAATTACGCAGCGGTGGCGCCGCGCCGCTCTGCTCGTTCAGCGCCAGCCTCGATTGCACGGGCGTATGGAACTCCAAACTCTCCGGATTCATCCATGAATCTACCGGCATCCCCATCGCGGGCTGGGGTCTCGCCTGGAGTCTGGTCGTGCTGGCCTTGTCACTTTGGACGTGGCTGCAATCGAGGCGCGGACAGTCCACCGATGATGCGGTATGGGCATTGCGGCTGGTGGTCGGTGCCGGTACGCTGATCTCGCTCTTGCTGCTGGCCTACAGCGCCTACCTCAAGGTCTTCTGCCCGACCTGCCTGCTGTTTTATCTCTTCGTGTGGATCACGGCCTATCTGGTCTTTGTACCCATCAAGGCGCGCGGGGCGGACTGGTTCCAGTCGGCGCTGCTGAGCGGTGGGTTGCTGGTGGCCTCGCTCGCCATCCTGATCTACCCGGGGCTGCACACTCCCCGCGAAAATCTCATTACCGCCAAGCTCTCCGGTCTGGCCAATGTGAAGCAAGTCAAGACCCCCGCGAACCCGCTGGAGGAGTTTCTCAATTCGCTGCCGGTCGCCGTGCAACAGGCCACCAGCGATTCGCTGGAGACCTATCGCAAGTCACCGTTCACTTCCACCCCGCCCGACCCCAAGCGGATCACCTTCGGCACACTCAACGCGCCCGTACACATGATCGAGTGGACCGATATCCGCTGCCCGCACTGCAAGAGCCTTGAAGATGCACTGGCCGAATTGCGCAACATCACCCCGCCCGGCTCCTGGAGCCAGGAAACCCGGCACTTTCCGCTCGACAGCGACTGCAATCCTAAAGTCGGCCGCTCCGGCGGCGGGATCAGTTGCCTGGCCGCCAAGCTGGAGATTTGCCTCATGGGTTCGCCGGAATTCAGCCACGTGCGCGCCACGATGTTCCAGGAGCAGGCCAACCTGACCAAAGAACGGATCTGGGAAATCGCCAGCAAAGACCCTGAGCGGCGCAAGGCCTTGGAGAGTTGCGTGGCCTCCCCTAACAC
>DATMXC010000277.1:0-2286 GCA_035561915.1 Gammaproteobacteria bacterium | reverse complement strand
TGCTGGACAGCGAGGCGCGCCGGCTCGACCCGCGCATCAAGCAGGTGATGGTGAGTCTTGCCGCTGAGCAGGACGTGATAATGGTGGTGGGCAGCGACGGCACGTTTGCCGCCGACGTGCGGCCGCTGGTGCGGCTCAACGTGAGCGTGATTGCGGAGCAAGACGGCCGCCGTGAACAAGGCAGCGCGGGCGGTGGCGGACGGGTGAGCTACCAGTACTTTCTCGATGACGAGCGCGGTCTCGGCTATGCGCGCGAGGCGGTGCGGCAAGCCTTGGTGAATCTCGAAGCGGTGGCGGCGCCCGCTGGCACCATGCAGGTGGTGCTCGGCCCCGGCTGGCCGGGCGTGCTGCTGCACGAAGCCATCGGCCACGGCCTGGAGGGCGACTTCAACCGCAAGGGCAGCTCCGCCTTCGCGGGGCGCATCGGCGAACGGGTGGCCTCGGAACAGTGCACGGTGGTGGACGACGGCACGCTCGAAAACCGCCGCGGTTCGCTCAACCTCGACGACGAAGGCACGCCGACGCAGTGCACCACGCTCATCGAAAACGGGATCCTCAAGGGCTATATCCACGACAAGCTGAACGCACGCCTGATGGGCGTCAAACCCACCGGCAACGGGCGGCGCGAATCCTATGCGCATCTGCCCATGCCGCGCATGACCAACACCTACATGCGCGCGGGTGATTATTCACCGGATGAAATCATCCGCTCTGTGGAGAAGGGGCTGTACGCCGTCAACTTCGGCGGGGGCCAGGTGGACATCACCTCCGGCAAGTTCGTGTTCTCGGCAAGCGAGGCCTATCTGATTGAGAACGGCAGGATTACAAGGCCTGTGAAGGGCGCGACCCTGATCGGCAACGGCCCGGACGTGCTCATGCGCGTGTCCATGGTCGGCAACGATCTGGAGCTCGACACCGGCGTCGGCACCTGTGGCAAGGAAGGTCAAAGCGTGCCGGTGGGCGTGGGCCAGCCGACGCTGCGGATTGATGGATTGACGGTGGGCGGTACAGCGTAAATCTATCCCGGGCTATTGCTTGAGTTAGAATCGGCATTAAAGTTATATTAGTAATATGGAAAATCATCCATGAAACCCGCTAATTTAGTGCTACGCTGCTATGCAGAACAAACGGAGGGTGCTTGGCAAGCATTTTGTTTGGATCTATGCCTGGCGGTGCAGGGCGACAGTTTTGACGAAGTGAAACACAAGCTCGAAGAGATGATTTTTGATTACGTTTCCGATGCCGTTGCGGGAGTAGACCGGGAGCATGCCGCCTATCTCTTATCCAGGCGCGCCCCGCTGAGATACTGGGTTAGATATTATTTATACTCAGCTCTGATAGCCGTAGGCGCTATGCGTAACCAGATGCGGCGCCTTTTCAAAGAACCTATGCCGCTGGTGCTGGCTGGACATCATCATGCCTAATGCCGAAACATCGGCCCCTCACATGTAAGGAAGTAAAACAGATACTCAAGAAACTAGGGTTTTCACCACGGCCCACTCAAGGTACTTCTCATGAGCAATGGGTCAAGGACGTTGCCACCCGACGCTATAAAGTAACTCTAGACTGCCCCAAGGCGCCTTTCAGCCAAGACCTCATCATGTACATGGCCAGACAGGCCGGTGTGTCAAAAGCTGAATTCTATGCCGCGCTCGAAGATTGACGGCTCAGAAAATCGGCCGGCTCAAATCCCCGCATACCACTCATAGCCTTCGTCTTCCCAGTAGCCGCCATTGCCGTCGGCGATCTTCTCAAAGCTCTCCACCAGTTCAATCTTCATCAGATATTTAGCGTGTTTGTAACCGAGCTGGCGCTCCACGCGCAGCCGCAGCGGCGCGCCGTTGGCGATGGGCAACGACTTATCGTTGAGCTCGTAGGCCAAGATCGTTTGCGGGTGATAAGCATCTTCCATGTCTACGCTTTCGTAATATTTCTTACCGTCTTCGTTCATCGGATCGGCGCAATAAAACATCACATAACGGGCGTTGGGCAGTGGCTTGACACGCTCCAGCACCGCGCTGAGCTTCACGCCCTTCCACTTGCCGATGGCGCTCCAGCCCTCGACGCAATCGTGGCGGGTGATCTGCGTGCGCGCAGGCAGCGAGTGCAATTCGGCCAGGGAAAAACTGCCGGGTTGTTCCACCAGCCCTGTGACCTCGAGGCGCCAGTTGATAAACTCTTTGGCGGCGAGCGCCTGATACTCGGGGCTATCGGGATTATCGGTGCCGTTGCTGCGAAATACCGGGGAGAGATCCGCTTCGCCAAATTCCTTCGCCATCGCGTTGC
>DATMXC010000276.1:0-3633 GCA_035561915.1 Gammaproteobacteria bacterium | reverse complement strand
TGGCGCGCCTCCTCGGCGATGGTCATCCACGGAATGATGAAGTCGCCCTGCGGGGCCTTGATGCCTTGCAGCAGCGATTGAATCCCGCCGCACTGCGAGTGACCGAGGATCACGATATGCTTGACCTCCAGCGTGCGCACCGCGAACTCCAGCGCGGCGCTGGTGCCGTGGTAGCCGCCGCCCATCTCGCAAGGCGGCACCAGGTTGGCGACGTTGCGCACTACGAACAGATCGCCCGGATCTGAGTCGGTGATAATGGCAGGGTCTACACGCGAGTCGCAGCAGGCCACCACCATTACATTTGGGGATTGTCCTTGGCGTGAAAGCTGATCAAACAGCTCAGGATGCTTTTCGAAATATTTCGCACGAAAGCGTGCGAAACCTTCAATCAGCTTGTTGATTTCATCCATATCAAGGCTGGGCGGGCGGTTGTTTATTCGACCGCTTCAAAGTCTATGCTGACGCGGTCTTGCGCGACAGGCCGGAATTGGCCATCGGCGAATTGTCGATGCGTGGGGTGCACACGGTAATTTTCGATCACGCTCTCACTGGCGAAGCGTATCAGCCAGCAATAACGGTATGGCGCCTGATCCTGCGCGGCGCGGCCGGAAAATACGCGCCGCACGCCGGGCACCGTGGCAAGCGCATCCCTGCCTTGCGTCATAAGCGCCCGCGCATCATCCTCGCTCATGTCTTGCCTCAGATTGTAAATAATAACATGCTCCACCTCGCGCCACGGGCGGCATTCGTTAAGCACCTGCGTGGCGCGTCCGGCGCCGCCCCATAACTTCATGCAGCGCTCCACCTCAGCGGCGATGACCTCGCGCACGCCGCGCAGCAGGCTGGTGTAGCCGCCATCGGGCATGGTTCGCGCATTTTCCCGAATGCGCGCCGCCGCCGCGTCCGCCAAGGCGGTGTAGTAATTGATCTTGGCGACGCCGTTTTTGACAAGCGTGCGGAACTGCTCATCGGTCAAACCCGTGCCGCCGTGGATGACGAGCGGTATGCGCAGCCTTTCGTTGATTTGGCATAAACGTGCAAAATCCAGTTGCGGCGCACCCCTGAGACGGCCATGCACGGTGCCCACGGATACGGCGAGAAAATCCACGCCGGTTTGCTCAACATAAACCTCGGCTTCTTCAGGCGAGGTGTAAATGACCTCGCCCGGATGTGTTTCCGCATCCTCACCCTCGACGCCGGCGACATAACCCAGTTCGCCCTCCACCGGCACGCCGCAGCCGTGCGCCATGGCAACGACCGCGCGCGTGGCTTTGACATTTTCCGCAAACGGCAGCGTGGAAACGTCCACCATCACGCCGTTGCAGCCCAGGGCGATGCCGCGTTTGACGGAATCGAGGGAAGCGCCGTGATCGAGGTGGATGGCGAGCGGCACGCTGGCGCGGCGAGCCGCGGCGACCGTGGCCGCCATGGTCAACTCGAAATCGTAGTGTTCAAAATGAGATTCCGCGAGGCTGAGTATGGCGGGGGCCGAACAGCGTTCAGCGGCGCTGACTATGGCCTCAAGAAAATCGAGACTGACCAGATCGAACCCGCCCACCGCGTAACCGTGGCGGTAGGCATGGTTCAACATGTCCGCCATATTGATAAGCGGCATCTGTATCTCCTGTCAAAATAACGCCCCCCTACCGCCTGCGCAGGGACGTCCGAGCTGAAAAAGGGCTTTTTCAGCCTCCTTAGGAGCCTCTGATTAAGTCAGAAGCTCCTGCGGTACAGGGATGCACCGCCATTTTTCAAACACGAAAGTGTTTGAAAAATGAAGAAAAGCAAAAACCACGTTTTTGCTTTTCGTGCTCTGAGAAGTCCAGGATGGACTTATTCAGAGCTTCCCTTATAGTGTAGCCGCTTTGGGGGCCTCAGTGTCGGGCACGCCGTCGCTGAACACGCGGCTCGCCAGAATATCCTCCGGCTCGATGGTGACCAGGTCTTTCTTGGTGAGTTTGGCGCCGGGCTTGGCGAACAGGCGATTCGCCTGGCGCAGACGCGCGCGGTCGAGGGCGTTGCGTGCGCTGCGTGCGTTGGCGAAGTGCGGCATCTTCATGCGTTTCACGATGTAATCGGCAAACGCCTGCTCGGCCTCCGGGCTGAAACGGTACTGCTGCTCTTCCAGCATCAGCTTGGCGATGGACAGCAATTCCCCGGGGCCGTAGTCCGGGAAGTCAATGTGATGAGCGATGCGCGAGGACATGCCGGGATTGCTCTGGAAAAATTTGTCCATGCGATCCTTGTAGCCCGCGAGGATCACCACCAGATCGTCGCGGTTGTTCTCCATCACCTGTAACAGAATCTCGATGGACTCGGCGCCGTAGTCGCGCTCATTTTCCGGTTTGTACAGGTAATAGGCTTCATCTATGAATAATACACCACCCATAGCTTTTTTTAATACTTCCTTGGTCTTGGGCGCGGTGTGACCGATGTACTGGCCGACCAGATCGTCGCGCGTCACCGATACCACTTCGGCGCGGCGGATGTAGCCCAGGCGGTGCAGGATTTCCGCCATACGCAGCGCCACCGTGGTCTTGCCGGTGCCGGGGTTGCCGGTGAAGCACATGTGCAGCGAGGGTGCGCCGGAGGTAAGCCCCAAGCCTTTGCGCAGCCGATCCACCAGCAGGAGTGCGGCAATCTCGCGGATGCGAGTCTTGACGGGCTTCAAGCCGATCAGTTCACGGTCGAGCTTGTCGAGCACCTCTTGCACGTGCGAGTCCCGGAACGCGGCCTCCAGATCCACCGGGGTGGCATCGGGCACGTTATGCAGGGCGTTCACATCGGGCTTGGGATCTTGCTCGGCGGCTGGCTCAGTCATGGATTACCCCTAATAAAACCTCCCCCTCGACGGGGGAGGGATAATGAAAGAGAAAAAACGGGGCGGCCTTGCGCCGCCCCTGGTACAACAAAACTACTTGCCGTAACGCTCGCCTTCCGGCTTGTCGGTGGCATAGGAGTGCACGGTGTAGCGGATGCTGCGGCCTTCCACTTCCTGGCGCACCAGACCGAAGCCTGGCTCAACCTTGGGCCGGTTAACAATATACGACATGGTCGGACTTTCCACGCCGCGCGTGGAGTCAAACGCCGTCACGCGGATGTAGTGGTGCGGGAAGGTCTTACGGCAATTATTGATCTCCATCAAAATCCCGGCGGGATCTTTCAGGTCAAACATCGGATTGCCAAACATTTCCCAATACGTGTTGCGCGGGTGAGCATCGTCGGTGTATTCGATGCCTATCGCCCAGTTGTTGTTCAACGCGTACTTGAGCTGCGCGGTGATTTGCGCATCGGTCAGGTCGGGCAGAAAGGAAAACTGACCCTGTGTGACACGGTTGCCTATATTGGTCATCATAATCGTCTCTCCTTAATCTTTAGTGACTGCCCGTAGCCGTGGGCACGAAGTCAGGGGTGTCGGTGGAATCGTAGTTGAAGGTGATGTCTTTCCATGTATCCAGCGCGGCCTTGAGCGGGCCACACCATTTGGCGGCATCTTGCAGAATCTGCGGGCCTTCATTCCAGATATCACGGCCTTCGTTACGCGCCATCACCATGGATTCGAGTGCGACACGATTCGCCACCGCGCCTGCCTGAATACCTTGCGGATGACCGATGGTACCGCCGCCAAATTGC
>DATMXC010000275.1:0-5537 GCA_035561915.1 Gammaproteobacteria bacterium | reverse complement strand
GAGATCGTTTTCGTCAACGATGGAAGCACAGACAATACGCCGGAGGTGTTGTACCGGTTGAGGGAGCAGGACCCGCGAGTCGCGGTCGTCGAGTTGAGCCGTAATTTTGGTAAGGAAATTGCGTTAACTGCGGGCTTGGATCATGCCCAGGGTGAGGCGGTGGTGGTGATAGACGCAGATCTCCAGGATCCCCCGGAATTGATTCCAGAGCTGATAAAGCAGTGGCGAGAGGGCTACGATGTGGTCTATGCCACACGGGTTGCGAGAGATGGTGAAACCTATTTGAAAAAGGCGACCGCGAGCGCCTTTTATCGCCTGATTCAGAACGTCAGCCGGGTCAAGATTCCGGCGGATACCGGCGATTTCCGGCTGCTGAGCCGCCGGGCGGTGGATGCGCTCAAACAATTACGGGAGCAGCATCGCTTTATGAAGGGACTGTTTTCCTGGATAGGTTATCCGCAAAAGTCCGTGCCTTACCGCCGCGATCCGCGCTTTGCGGGCGAAACGAAATGGAATTATTGGCGGCTTTGGAATTTGGCCTTAGAGGGTATCACCTCGTTTACCATCGCCCCGCTGAAGCTGGCGTCATATATAGGAGTGCTCACGTCGCTGGCGGCATTTATCTACGCGGTCAGGGTGATCTACAAAACATTGGTGTACGGAGATCCTGTGCAAGGCTATCCCTCATTGATGGTGGTGGTGTTGTTTTTGGGAGGGATACAGCTCCTCACGCTCGGCGTGATAGGCGAATATCTTGGGCGCATGTTTGACGAGACCAAAGGCAGGCCTTTGTATTTTACCAAGGCCTATCTCCCACCTAAAGTTCAGGCTTCACCGCCGCTTTAGGGGACTGACGCGCCCGCTGGAACAGCCATAATCCCAGCGCTACTCCCGCCGTATCCAACAACACATCGGAAAGCGAGCCATAGCGGCCGATGACAAAGGATTGATGCCACTCATCCAGCACGCCGTATCCTGCGGCCCAGATAAAGGCAGTGGCGACCGCTGCGAAGACATCCGGTATCCAGGCTTGCAGCGCCCAATCCGCGAGCCAGCCGAGCGCGCCGAATACGGGAACGTGCAGCAGGTTTTGCATGTTGGGCGGCACCCATACAAACAACCGATAGACGAGCGGGTCATCGGGGTAGAAAGTGCCGGGGATGGATGATAAACCAAATAGCATGACCATCACGGTCACTGGATAGATGAGGTGTCGGCGTCGTGCCGGACGTAGTACCCCAACAGATGTTTGAGCCGGAAATTTTGCATTAGGCTATCCTATCTGAAATGTCCGGTTACTTTATATATATCCCCGCATGAGCAGAAACAAACCCCTGGTATTGATAGACGCCTCGTCTTATCTCTACCGCGCGTTTCACGCGATGCCTCCATTGATAACCTCGAAGGGCCAGCCGACGGGCGCGGTGTACGGCGTCATCAACATGGTGCGCAAGCTGCTGGCCGATTACAACCCCGACTACGTCGCGCTGGTGTTTGACGCCAAGGGCAAGACCTTTCGCGATGACCTCTACCCTGAATACAAGGCGCACCGGCCCAGCATGCCGGATGATCTCAGCGTTCAGATCGAACCGCTGCACGCGATTATACAGGCCTTGGGTCTGCCTCTACTCATGATAGAAGGCGTCGAGGCCGACGATGTCATCGGCACGCTGGCCGCGCAGGCGGCGGCGCAGGGCATTCCTGCGCTGATATCCACGGGCGACAAGGATCTTGCGCAACTCGTCAATGAACACGTTACGCTCATCAACACCATGTCGAATCAGGTGCTCGATCCGGCCGGTGTGGGGCAGAAGTTCGGTATTCCACCCAACTTGATCATAGATTATCTCACTCTGGTGGGAGACCCCGTAGACAACGTTCCCGGCGTCTCCAAGGTGGGACCGACGACGGCGGTGAAATGGTTGAAGCAATACGGCTCGCTCGACAACATCATCGCACATGCTGATGAGATCAAGGGCAAGGTTGGCGATAATCTGCGTGTCGCGCTGCCGCAACTGCCCATGTCACGCGAGCTGCTTATCATCAAATGCGATGTGCCGCTCGCTGTGTCTGTTACCGATCTTAAGCGGCGTTCCCCGGAACTGGAAACCTTGCGCGAGTGGTACACACGTCTCGAATTCAAGGGCTGGCTCAAGGAGTTAGAGAAAGGTGAGGCGTTAGGCGTGAAGGGTAAGGAGTTAGAAGCGGGTGAGGCGTTAGGCGTTAGGCGTGATGACTCCTCACTCCTCACTCCTCACAAGTTTCAAGCCCCTCAGTCCTCACCCATGCAAACCATCACCAACCCCACGCAGTTCGAGGAGTGGCTTGCCAAGCTGGAACAGTCCCCGCTCATTTGCATGAATGTGCAGACGGACACTACCGATTACATGCAGGCCGAGATCGTCGGCCTTTCCTTCGCGTTGCCGGTCGCTCCCGGCGTCCTGCCTCCCGCGACATTAGTACGTCCCTGTACGTCAGAGGAGGCTGTTTATGTACCGCTAGGCCACATCTATCTCGATGCCCCGCAGCAACTGCCGACAGAGCGAGTACTTGAGCGTCTGCGCCCTTTACTTGAGGACGCCAGCCGACTGAAACTCGGACACGATCTAAAATACGCGATGTGCGTGCTGCACAATCACGGCATCAAGCTCGCAGGCCTTTGTTATGACACCATGCTGGAGTCCTATGTGCTGGACAGCACCGCGACGCGGCATGACCTCGATTCACTCGCCTACAAATATCTCGGCGGCAGACGTTCAAATTTCGAAGAATTCGCCGGCAAAGGCGCTAAGCAACTTAGCTACAATCAGATCCCCATCGAACAGGCGGCCGCCCACGCAGCCGAAGATGCCATGCTGACCTTGCGGCTGCATGAGGCCCTGTGGCCAAGAATCATTGCGCTGCCCGGTCTGCATAAACTGTATACCGAGATCGAGATGCCGCTCGCGGCGGTGCTGGCGCGGATGCAACTGAACGGCGTGCGGATAGGCGCCGCGATGCTGCGCGGTCAGAGTCAGGAGCTCGCCGCGCGCTTGCAGGAACTCGAGCGGCAGGCCCACGACGTTGCAGGACAGCCGTTTAATCTCGGCTCGCCGTTGCAGATCCAGGAAATACTCTACGACAAGATGGGTCTGCCGGTGTTGCAGAAGACGCCCAAGGGACAGCCCTCGACCGCCGAGGCGGTGTTGCAGGAACTCGCGCTGGACTATGCGTTACCCAAACTGATACTCGAACATCGCGCGCTCAGCAAACTGAAATCCACCTACACTGACACGTTGCCTGAACAGATCAATCCCAGCACTGGCCGGATACACACTTGGTACCATCAGGCGGTCGCCGCGACGGGACGGCTGTCATCGTCCGATCCCAATCTTCAGAATATCCCCATACGCACCCAGGAGGGACGGCGTATCCGCCAGGCCTTCGTTGCTGCGTCGGGTTACAAAATCCTCGCCGCCGATTACTCGCAGATCGAGTTGCGCATCATGGCGCACCTGTCCGGCGATGAGAGGCTGATACGCGCCTTTGCCGAGGCGGCCGACATCCACCAGATTACCGCCGCCGAGGTGTTCGGCGTGCCGCTCGCGCAGGTCAGCACCGAACAGCGGCGCAGCGCAAAGGCGATCAACTTCGGGCTGATCTACGGCATGTCCTCATTCGGTCTTGCCCGCCAGCTCGGCGTGGATCGAGCCGCGGCGCAGGACTATATTGACCGCTATTTCAGGCGCTATCCCGGCGTGCAGGTCTTCATGGACAGCACTCGCGTACAGGCTCGTAAACAGGGCTATGTCGAGACCCTGTTCGGCCGCCGTTTGTATCTGCCGGAGATCAACGTGAGCAATGCACAGCGCCGTCAATACGCCGAGCGCACCGCCATCAACGCCCCCATGCAGGGCACTGCCGCCGACATCATCAAGCTCGCCATGCTACGCGTGCAAGCGTGGCTGGATCGGGAGGCTTTAGACGCCAAGATGATCATGCAGGTACATGACGAATTGGTCTTCGAAGTCGCCGAACAGGCTTTAGAGCAGGCCAAAGAACCGATTCGGCGCTTGATGTCCGAAGTAGCGAAGCTCTCAGTGCCCCTGGTAGTGGATATAGGGGTAGGAAATAATTGGGATGAGGCGCATTGATCTAATCATGCCTCTGAGGTCCAATAATTTTGGTAGACTGGGCTGAGGAACGAAACCCAGCGCTAACCGTCATGATCGTATAAATGCCAGCGGGAAAATTCACATAATGAACCTAAGACAAATTTCCGCGCGTTGTTTATCAGCCCTGCTTTTGCTGACATTCGCCACCCTGGCGCCGTTGTGCGCCTATGCCGCGCCGGGCGATCTTGATCCCTCCTTCGGCAGCGGCGGCAAGGATAGCAATCAAGCTGCCAGTCGCTCCTGGCATCCTGCCTCCCGCGACATTAGTACGTCCCTGTACGTCAGAAGTGGCCAGACTATCCAAATCAGTGAAATCATCGTCATGCTGCGTCCCGGCATGTCGAGCCCAGCGGGGCAGACCCTCACGGTGCCACAACTTCAACGGTTGAGTACCGCCGCCCAGCTTGAATTGACCCCGCTAAGCGTCACCCTCAGCGGTGGACAGATATTGAAACTGCCACAGGCCATGAACCTGGCTGAGGCGAATAATCTCCTACAACGTCTGCGTGCCTTGCCAGAAGTATTGTGGGCGGAGCTACAACCCCCCACCACGGACAAGGCGCTGCCGCAAAGCCTGCTAACCGATCCGGAGCAGGGCCAGTACACTGAACAGATTATCGTCAAACTCAAAGACCCGGCTACCCAATGGGCGGCCGTGCGTAACGAGCCCTTGAATCAGACGATAGTTGATCAATTGAGTCGAGTTGCTGGGGTTGTTCTACACCAGGTGCGGCCAATGTCGGGCGGAGCATATGTGTTGAGGCTTCCCAGAAAAATGACGGTGCGCGAGGCGCGCGCGATCAGTGAGCGTCTGCAACAAGATCCTGCTGTGCAGTACGCCGAGCCGGTCACTCTAATGAAGCCCCAGCTGATTCCCAACGACCCGCTTTATCCGCTGCAATGGAATTACTACGAGCCTGCCGGAGGGATCAATCTTCCCGCAGCCTGGGATATCACCGTCGGCTCGCCGGGTATCGTGGTAGCGGTGACCGATTCGGGCATTTTGCCCCATCCCGATTTGGCCGGCCGTACTGTGCCGGGCTACGACTTCGTTTCCGAAGATGCGCCCGGCGTGTTTTTAAGCGCCAATGACGGCAATGGCCGAGACAGCGATCCCACTGACCCTGGTAATTGGGTGACGGTCAGTGAGGCGGCGTTTTTAGGGTGCAGCCCCACGTTCAGCAGTTGGCATGGCACGCATATAGCAGGAATTATCGGGGCGATCGGCAACAATGGCATTGGCGTCGCGGGCGTAAACTGGAATTCTAAAATCCTGCCGGTGCGAGTGGGGGGTAAGTGCGGAAGTTATACGACTGATACAATTGACGGCATACGTTGGGCGGCCGGGTTGCCCGTACCCGGCGCCCCGCCCAACTTTAATCC
>DATMXC010000274.1:0-3104 GCA_035561915.1 Gammaproteobacteria bacterium | reverse complement strand
GCTGTATCTCGCTTAGGGTTACCCCTGCTGTTAACGTTGACTGCGAGCGCCTGCTGGATGTTGCGCATACCCTCATTTGGGCCGACAAAACCAGTACACCGCAGCACCTCGAGCGAGGGATAGCCGGACACCCGAAAGCCGAGCGTATTAGCTGTGCGCGCGGCTGGGGTGGGTCTGGTCAGACCGTTGACCAGCTTGTCTGCTTGATCCAGCTTGAGAAATGCGTCTCGGAGAGCGGATAGCAAATGTAATAGCCCTGCACCGCATCGCACCCCAACCCCTTGAGCCGCTCGAGGGTGTCCTCGCTCTCCACTCCCTCGGCCACCACCCTGAGGCCGAGGTTATGGCCGAGGTCGATGGTGGCATGCACGATCATCGCGTTGTTGTCGTTGTTGATCATGTCGATGACGAAGGACTTGTCGATCTTGAGTTCGCTCATCGGTAGTTTGCTCATATAACTGAGCGACGAGTATCCGGTACCAAAATCGTCAATAGAGAGGCGCACACCGGTGCTGGCGAGGCGATTGAGTATCTGTAGCGCGCGCGGCGGGTCTGCCATCATCATGGTCTCCGTGATCTCCAGAATCAGCCGCTTCGGCGTTACGTTGTGCGATGCCAGCAGACCGGTCACGGTATCGACAAGCTCCGGATCGGACAGCACGTGCGCCGACAGGTTTACGCACATACCCAGGTCAAGGCCATGCAGATTCCACTCCGCGCACTGGCGCAAGGCTTCGTCTAGCACCCACTGCGTGAGCGGCTTGATGAGTCCGGTGCGCTCGGCGAGTGGTATAAAATCTTCCGGCATCATAAGCCCGTGTTGTGGATGCCGCCAGCGCACCAAGGCCTCAATCTCGGTGATATGGCTGGTTTTCACATCTACCTTGGGCTGATAATGCAACACCAGGTCATTGTTACCGATGGCCTGGCGCAACTCGCCCATCAAGGTAAGCCGTTGCGGGCTGTGCTGATCGAGTTTCGGTGAGTACACTACGATGCCGCTCTTGTCGCGTTTGGCGATATACATGGCGACATCCGCGCGCTGTTGGAGTGCATCCACATCGCTGCCGTGTTCGGGGAATATCGTAATGCCGATGCTGGCCTGAGCACCGATCGTCAACCCTTCGAGGGTGAATGGCGCCTCCAGCGCGCGCAGCACCTTGTGCGCCACGTCGGTGGCGCTCTCCGCGCTGGCGATCTTCGGCAGCAGGATGGCGAACTCGTCCCCGCCCAGGCGCGCTACGGTATTGGGTTCGCGCACCACGTTCTGCAGTCGCGTGGCGACCTGTTTCAACAGGCGGTCGCCATTGTAATGGCCAAGGGTGTTGTTGACCTCCTTGAATTCGTTCAGGTCCATCAGCAGCAGGGCGAGGCGCGTATTTTCACGCTGCGCAATCATGAGCGCCTGCACCACACGGTCGCGCAACAGTACACGGTTGGGAAGATCGGTCAGGGGGTCGTGCGTGGTGCCGTAGAGCGCTTCATGCTCCAACGCCGTAGTCTGGGCACGCAATTCGCTGGTCTGATCCACCACCATCGCGCCCGCCTCAAACGCTATCATTGAGCTGACATACTGGCCCCAGAAGGCGAACACAAACGGCATCAGGTCAAGCAGCCACAGTGCCGCGTTCTCCTGCTGTGCCTGCATCATGGACTCTAAGCTGAGGCCGCCGTAGTGATAGGTGCTGAGGAGCGCCGTGGCAAGCACGATGGCGCAAACCGCGATCACCACGCCGTAAATCGCGTGACGGCTTGCCTTTGACTTCAGCACCCGCACGTTGCGACTGAACGTCTGACTGGTCTGTCCTGCCATGGTGGCCTCCTGTGATTCTGCGCCAAAAATTTCTTTTTCCAGGTCGGGTGGGCGGAGACCGGCCTGCGGATGGCAGTCTCATTCCTGCCGCCTATGCCGCCGTGTCGGCGCTATCCAATCCTCTTATACAATAAATTGCACGCTTATTTCCACACTTCCATAATGAGACGGCATGTAACCGGGTATCTGGCTACTCTACTAGCCCTTCACCTTCAGCGCCACGGTCTCAATCCTGTTCTCTTTGAGGCGCGCATGCACCGCATCGAGTTCGGCCAGGCTTTTGTAGGGAACAATGCGCACACGATGCCAGGTTTCCATATTATTGAGTGACGGTCTGGATGCTCGCCTTCAGGCGATCAGCTTCCTCGAAACTTCTGAAAGAGCCCGCTTGCAGCAGATACTTGCCAAGATTGCCGAGCGGCGTGGCGACGATGTACAGCACTCCGCGATCAATTGACACTTAACCCTCCCAACCATGATACTTCCAATACTAAATAGTAAAGCTCACACACTATGAACCTCCCGCACGCCGTACCTCCTTTAGCATTACTCGTGCTGCTCGCGTTGACCGCGAGCGCCTGCGGCACGCTGAGCATACCTTCGTCTGGCACGGCAAGGCCAGCGCCGGCCCCGGTGCGTAGCGACACGGCGCAACAGGCGCAAGAACTCGAAAATCAGGGCGATTTTCTGGGCGCGGCGCACGCCTATCAGGAGCTGGCCGATCAGGCCGCAGAACCGCAGCGCCAAGACTACACCTTACATGCCGCCGCCGCTTATATGCAGGCTGGCGATGTCAAGCAGGCGCGCCTGCTGGTTGATAGCGTTGCTGTGGAGGGTTTACCGGCCGAGCGGCTGACCCGCAGGCAGGTGCTGGATGCGCAGGTGGCGCTGTCCGAGGGCGATCCGCAGCATGCCCTGAAGGCGCTCGACAAAGAGCCCCAAGCCGGTAGTGCCCCTTCCTTGCAGGCCGAGGCCCACCTGCTACGCGCGGAGAGCTATTCTCTGCTCGGCAACCACATTGAAACTGCGCGCGCACGGATAACCCTGGAGCCGCTTCTCACCGACCCTATCGCCATTCAGGACAATCAACGCGGCATCGTACAGGCCCTGGTGATGATGTCCGATGACGCCCTGCGCCAACTGGCGGCCGGGCCGCCCGAGGTGTTGAGCGGCTGGATGGAGCTCGTGACCATCGCCCGCGCCACAGGCAAAGACCCGGTTCAGTATAAGACCCAGGTCGCGGATTGGCGGCATCGCTATCGCCAGCATCCCGCGTCGGAAGAGACGCTGC
>DATMXC010000273.1:0-3582 GCA_035561915.1 Gammaproteobacteria bacterium | reverse complement strand
CACGTCCGACCATGGCCGTCTCCGCCCTATTTCTCATCTTTTACGGGTTATTCAGGTTCGCCGTCGAATTCGTGCGCATGCCCGATGCCCAGTTGGGTTATCTCGCCTTTGGCTGGCTCACGATGGGGCAGGTATTATCCGTCCCCATGATTCTTGCTGGTCTAGGGCTTATGGCGTGGGCCTATAAATCAAACCCTCCCGTTCGGGATTGATATGCAGCACTATTTGCAATTTCTAAGACACATCCGCGAGCATGGTACGCCCAAGGGCGACCGAACCGGCACCGGCACCTTAAGTGTGTTTGGCTATCAGATGCGGTTTAATCTCAACGACGGCTTTCCACTCGTCACCACCAAAAAAATACACCTCAAGTCCGTCATCCACGAGATGCTGTGGTTTTTGAGCGGCGACACTAACGTTAAATATCTCAACGACAACGGCGTGCGTATCTGGAATGAATGGGCGGATGAAAACGGCGACTTAGGCCCGGTGTACGGCGCGCAGTGGCGCGCCTGGAAAAGCGCCGATGGGCGCAGCATAGATCAGATCAGCGAGCTGATTGAACAGATCAAGACCAACCCCAACTCGCGGCGTTTGATCGTTAGTGCTTGGAACGTCGGCGAACTCGAAAAAATGGCGCTGCCGCCCTGTCACGCCTTTTTTCAATTTTACGTGGCGGACAAAAAATTGTCCTGCCAACTGACCCAACGTTCCTGCGACGCCTTCCTCGGCGTACCGTTCAACATTGCGGAATATGCCCTGCTCACCTACATGATCGCGCAGCAGTGCGATTTAGGAGTAGGTGATTTCGTCTGGAACGGCGGTGACTGCCACATTTACCTGAACCATCTCGAACAGGTGGATTTACAACTCACCCGCACACCTTACCCGTTGCCTACACTACGCATTAGACGAAGGCCCACATCAATCTTTGATTACCAGTTTGAAGACTTCGAAATTTTAAATTACCAGACGCATCCATCCATCAAAGCACCGGTGGCCGTCTAGAAGAAGCTCAACCCATCTTCCATACATTGGCCAAATTACTGTTGCGCACCCGGCGTCTGCGGTTGTCATCCTGCGGCAGACCATCAATAGATTGGCGGATGTCGGTATTAGGGAAGCCGCTGAGGTAGTAGCTGTGATCCGCCAGGCCGCTGACGATGGGGGTGCAATCAATCTGCTGGATCTTGTTGTGCAGCAGTGCAGGATGGGCGGCGCCGCTGGCGCCCAGGCGTTCGGGGTTGCCCTTGGTATAGTCGGAGACCATCATGGCCATGTCGCCGCGGTTGTGATAAAGGCTGACAGTGCGTGCCAATTCCTGCACCCGGCCCAGCTTGTCGGGCTTTTCCAGGGCGTCGTCATCCGCGTCGGGAGCGCACAAAAAGATTTGCTCAAAAAGGCGCGGCAAGGCGTCGCCGGGGGTGTATTGATCAATCCGCTCTATCGTATGTTGCAGCAAGTAGTTGCCCATCGAGTGGCACAGCAGGTGAATATCCTGTCCGCACAGCTCTGTGCCGCCTCGCGGCCGGTCGCGCAGGGCGCAGAGATAATCGCGTAATTTCAATAACCCGCGCCCAAAGGCGCTGCCGGAACCGCGCGCCTCGGAGCGGTCTGACCGATATGAGGTAAAGGGTAAGGTCAGTCCGTCGGACGGCCAGGTAAACAGCACCACCACAAGATGTTGTTCGGGATCGGCGGCCTCGGTATGATTGAGCATCAACTGCAACGCCAGCGCAGCGCCCACCGCCTCGTGCCAGCTTATATTGAAACCATGGATATAGACCAACACGTCGCTGTTATTTTCCATATCCGCCTTGAGATCAGCGAACATGGCGAGTGATCCCAATTTGATATTTTTTTGATGGGCATCTGATACGTTCGGATTTAGCTTTTCTTCATAGGCCTTGATCTTTGCTAATTCGGCGCACTCCGTCAGATAGCCGCTGAGCCTTACTCCGTCGCCCTTGCCGCACACCTTCATGTTTTTATTCAAATGTTTCTCAATGCTCGTTTGATCCGCCTCCAGCGTCAACCTGCCAAAGCGCAGATTCTCGATACCGTCCTGACTGAACTTGCTTCCATAGCCTTCCGGTTTCCAGCGGTTCTGCCCGAGATGATTGCGGTTGGTGGCATAGTAGAGTGTCAGTGTGGTCATAAGGCTCTCCTATGGGCAGGGAACATGGGGTTTCATTTTCTAAAATAGAATAATACTATCAGATTGAAGACGCACCAGATTACGGAGGATGCTACACTGAAGGCGTGTTTGAAATCTAGGAGGGTGTTTTTATTTAAAGGAGGATACTGACATGACACACATCGTTATAGTCGGCGCAGGAACCGGCGGTATGCCCGCCGCGTATGAGTTACGTGAGGCACTCGGCAAAGAGCACCGCATCACCGTCATCAATGCCTTGGAAAATTTTCAGTTTGTCCCCTCCAACCCTTGGCTTGCGCTGGGCTGGCGCAAGCTCGATCAGATCAGCTTCCCGATCCGGCCTTATCTCGAACGCAAGAACATTGCATTTATCGGCTCGGCCGTGACCCAGATCGAAGCCGACCACAATCGGCTCAGCACGGCAAATGGCCAGACGCTTACCTACGATTATTTGATCATCACCACCGGGCCAAAACTCGCATTTGACGAGGTGCCTGGCTCCGGTCCGCACGGCGGCTACACACAGTCCGTGTGTACCGCGGAGCACGCCGAACTTGCCCATACAGCCTATATGAAATTCCTCGAACAGCCGGGGCCGATCATCGCCGGCGCGATGGCCGCGGCAAGCTGTTTCGGCCCCGCCTACGAATACGCCTTCATGCTGGATGCCGACCTGCGCAAACGCAAATTGCGCGACAAGGTGCCGATTACCTTTGTCACCAGCGAGCCTTACATCGGTCACCTGGGACTGGGCGGGGTGGGCGACTCCAAGGGCATGCTGGAGCATGAACTGCGCGACCATCACATCAAGTGGATCACCAACGCCAAGATCACTCGCGTCGAGCCGGGCAAGATGTCTGTGGCGGAGCACGACGACAAGGGCGCGGTCATCAAGGAACATGAACTGCCGTTTAATTACTCCATGATGATCCCTGCCTTCAAGGGCGTGGATGCGGTGGCCGCGGTCGAAGGGCTGTGCAATCCGCGCGGTTTTGTGATGGTGGATGAGCATCAGCGCAGTAAAAAATACCGCAACATCTTCTCCGCGGGTGTGTGCATCGCCATCCCGCCGGTAGAACAGACAGCGGTGCCTACGGGTGCGCCCAAGACCGGCTATATGATCGAATCCATGGTGACCGCCATCGTGCACAATATCCAGGCTGAGCTGGAGGGCAAACAGCCGCACGCCAAGGCGACATGGAACGCCATTTGTCTCGCCGACATGGGCGACACCGGCATCGCGTTTGTCGCGCTGCCGCAGATCCCGCCGCGCAACGTGAGCTGGATGAAAAAGGGCAAGTGGGTGCACCTCGCCAAGGTCGCGTTTGAAAAATATTTCCTGCGCAAGATGAAGAAGGGCACTTCGGAACCGGTGTACGAGAAATATATCCTGAAGGCGTTGGGTATCGAGCGTCTGTCGGGGA
>DATMXC010000272.1:0-8526 GCA_035561915.1 Gammaproteobacteria bacterium | reverse complement strand
AAATCAAAGCGTAAGTACTACTGTAAAATTATTCGACAAAATAACCTGCATTTTGTCAAACCTGCTTCAATAACGCCCGCGCCCCGGGTTCCTCGGGGAATTTCTAGCCGGAGGAGAGCAGCCCCTCCAATTCGCGGCGGGCGAGCGCCTTCCACCCCGCCCTTGGCTATAAAAGGGCAACCGCGTAATGATCATGCACGAGCGGTACATCAGGGGCAAGTTCAAAGGCTTTCCGGAGCTTCTCTAAGCCCTGCTTAGTCTTGCCCTGTTCTAACCTCTAGCCAGCCGAGCGTATCCATCATGTTAGCTCTCCTAGTTCCTTAATTCCTTTAGTAACTGTACGGCTTCCTGCTCTTGGGGAAATTTGGTGCCCCCAGAGAGAACGCGCTCCAATTCATCGCGCGCCTTCACGCGATCACCGGCCTTAAGCCATGCTCGCGCCAAGTGATAGCGTATTTCTTGCGCGTCAGGCGCCAAGGACACCGCCTGCTCCAGCAATCCCACTCCGCGTTCGGTCTTGCCCTGTTCGACCAGCATCCAGCCTAGCGTGTCCACCACTGCGGCGTTGTCGGGCTTGAGTTGATAAGCCTTTTCGGCATACTCTAATGCGCGCGGATCCTTGACTTGCTGATACGCCCAGGCGAGGTTGTTGAGCGCGACGAGATTGTCGGGTTGTTTCTTCAGCAAGCTCTCATAGCCTTCAATCGCGGCAGGGTATTTGGCCGCTTTGAGATAGGCATCCGCCAGATAAAAACGCACCGTTAGGTCCTCGGGATTTTCCTTAAGCCACTGCTTAACGCGCGCCTCGCCCTCTTCCGGCTTGCCGGCTTGGGTTTGGGCGGCGTGGATCTTCATGGCCAGCGCCCCGTTCTTACCCAGGCCATAGGCCTTTTCATAAAGGGCGGCCGCTTCGGTGAATTTTTTCTC
Source organism: Gammaproteobacteria bacterium (assembly GCA_035561915.1). Lineage (GTDB taxonomy): Bacteria > Pseudomonadota > Gammaproteobacteria > SURF-13 > SURF-13 > JACPZD01. The sequence goes on along the minus strand of DATMXC010000272.1, from coordinate 7,599 downwards.
CGTCATGCGGATATCGCCTTCCAGTACAAAACCCGCCGGCAGTTGAGCTGCCTGGCTTTGCACCTGCAGAGCGATCTTGAGCGCCTCTTCATTGTGTCCTGCGCGTAGCTCCAAACCGGCCAGCGCGACCCGGGCATCAAGATAGTCGGGCTTAAGCTCCAAAACCTTTTTCAAGGTCAAACCGGCGGCCGCCTGGTTGCCAGACGCGATCTGGGCACTGGCCAGGCGAAATTGGGCAAGCGGCGATTTGGGCTGGAGTTCGACCAGCTTGCCATACGTAGAAAGGGCATGGTCTTGTTCTCCCGCGGCCAATTGCGTCAACCCGAGGATGTCGAGCGCCTCGAGGTTATCCGGGTTGGTGTTCTGGGCTTCCTCTGCATTGACCAGGGCCTGCTTGGTATCGCCACTCTGCAGATAGTACTTGGCAAGCATCAACAAGGGTTGTGGCGCTCCGGGACTGGCCTTCTTGGCGCGCTCCAGCCAGCCGAGCACCTCCTCCCGCTTGCCGCCGGTGCGAACCGCGAGATTCGCCAGGGCCAGCATGGCCTGCATATTGTTTTTGTCTTTTTCGAGCAGCGTTTCGAAACGCTTGCGCGCCTCATCAGGCTTCTTGTCTTGTAAATCAAGCTGGGCCAGATTCATCGCCGCCGGAAAATAGGCGGGTTGCAGCTTGAGCGCGCGTTCAAACTCCCGGCGGGCACCGGCAAAATCCTTTTTGCCGATATACACAGACCCTCTCAAGTTATAGGTGAGGGGGTTGTCCGGCTGTTTTTTCTCCAGGCCCTGGATCGCGCTCAAGGCTTGATCGAGCTCGTTGCGCTGGATGTGGGTCATAATGAGCAGGATATCGGCCTGAAATTTTCCGGAATCGAGCTCGACGGCTGACTGCAGATCGGCCATCGCCTGCTCGGTTTCGCCCGCCGCCAAACGGCTTAAGCCGAGACTGACCCGCGTGCCCGCGCTTTTCGGATCAAGCTTCGAGGCCTTGTCAAAGTATTCGGTCGCCTTGGCGAAGTCATTACTCTCCAAGTAGGCTTCGCCGGCCAGCATCAACAACTGACCGTCATCAGGGAGCTTCCCTAGAGTAGCCTCGAGGAGTTGTATGGCGCGTTGAAACTGCCTGGTCTTGATGAGAGTGGCCGCCATCAGCTTGCGCGCATGGAGGTTATCCGGCGCCTTGTCGAGCACGGTATTAAGATACTGCTCCGCCTGTTCAAAGCTGCCCAGGGCATACTCAGTGGCACCCCCCAATAATACGCTGGGCAGATGAGCGGGAGCCACCTTAAGCACCTGCTGTATCGCGTCACGCGCCGCCGCGTAATGGGTCTTGCGGTATTCGAGCAGGGCCTTGAAGTAATTGACCAGGGGGTTGTTCGGGGCGGACTTGCGCAGGATTTCGATATTTTTTTCCGCCTCGTCATACCGGGTATCGCTGATCTGCATTGCGATCAAGCTCAACCGCGCCATGGCATCGTCCGGCGTAAGTTCAAGCGCTTTTTGATAGGCCGCTACGGCGGCGCCGTTATTGGGTATTAAGCGCTGCACATCGCCCTTCATTAACCAGGCCTGTACGTTTTTGGGGTCACTGGCAATCGCCCGCTCAATCAAGCCGACGGCGTTGTCGAGCTTGCCGTCCAGCCCCGCGAGTCTTGCCTGACCGAGCAACGCATCGGCTAGTCCGGGCTGCTTGTCGAGCGCCTGCTCGAAGGAGTTTTTTGCATCGTCCAGGTGGCCCAATCCGAGTTGGGCATGACCACGCACACTAAGCATTTCCGGGGTGGGCTCTACCTTGGCGTCTCCTTCCAACTGAGTCTCGTCCAGCACCTTTTGAAACTCACCTTGCATTAACAACGAGCGCGCCAGCGCGGGCACCGCTTTGGCCCGATCCATCTTGAGATCCAATGCCCTGCGCAACTCCCTCTCCGCCAGTTTGACTTCACCGGTAGTGTTATAGACAGTTCCCAATAGATAGCGCGCCTCGGCATAATCAGGCTTTTGCTGCAACGCGTTTTTGAGCTGAATGACGGCCGACTTCCTGTCGCCCTTCTCGAGATAGTGCTGAGCTTGGGTAAACTGGGCCTCGGGGCTTTCTTTCTTGGCGCAGCCGGGGGCAAACGCAAGCGCCGTCGTGGCAAGCGCAAAGACAAGCAGCCTGGCGGCGTGTAGGGATTTTGATTTTATCATGTGTGGTTATCCTGAATTTAGAGACTTAAGGACAAATGATTTCACCGCAGAGGACGCTGAGGATGCAACAAGTTAAAACTCAAACCTTGCAAATTTAGCGATAGGAATATAAATTCCACTCAGCGATTCTCAGTCATTTTTCTCTGCGTCTTCCGCGGTAAATCAAGCTTTCTCTAACATAGCGCTATTTGAGTCCATGCCGGTTGAGTAAATCATACAAGGTGGGCCTGCTGACACCCAGTAGTTCGGCGGCCTTGACGATATTCCCGTCCACCCTGCCCAACACCCTGATCACCGCATTGCGCTCGGCCTCATCGCGCACCTGGCGCAGGTTCACCGGTTCCGGTTCTTGCGCCGACACCGTCAGCCCGAGGTCCTCGGCACTGACCTGCGAACCCTCAGACATAATCACGGCGCGTTTGATGCAGTTTTCCATTTCGCGCACGTTGCCCGGCCAGTCGTGATGTTCTATCGAAGCCAGCGCCTGCGGCGTAAAACCGGCCAGCGAGCGCCCCTGTTGCTTGGCGAATTTGTTGAGGAAGGCGTGCGCCAGCAGTGTGGCGTCTCCATCACGCTCGCGTAGCGGCGGGATGGTGATGACGATCTCGCTCAACCGATAATACAAATCCTCGCGGAACGTACCAGCCTCCATCAATTCTTTGAGATTCTGGTGCGTGGCGCAGACGATGCGCACATCCACGGGGATCTCTTCGCGCCCGCCGAGCCGCTCCACCACCCGCTCCTGCAAGAAGCGTAACAATTTCGCCTGCAGGGACATGGGCAGATCACCCACCTCGTCCAGGAAAAACGTGCCGCCGTTGGCATACTCGATCTTGCCGGGGGTTTGCTTGGTCGCACCGGTGAACGCCCCCCGCTCGTAACCGAACAGCTCGCTCTCCAACAGATTTTCCGGTATGGCCGCGCAGTTGATCGCCACAAAACGTTTGTTCACGCGCGGGCTCAACTGGTGCAGCGCGCGCGCCAGCAACTCCTTGCCGGTACCGCTTTCACCCAGCAATAATACGGAGGCATCGGACGGCGCCACCCGCTCCACGCTGCGGCAGGCCTTGAGCATGCCCTGATCGCGGCTGATGATGCCGTACATCGGCGAATCCGTTTGGGTAAATTGCAGACGGCGGTTTTCCTGCTGCAGGGCGTGCAGGCGGTAGGCCCGGTCTATCATCAGGCCCAGAATCTGCGGGTCGAACGGCTTCTGATAAAAATCATAGGCGCCCAAGCCTATGGCCTTCACGGCGTTATCCTTGTCCTGATTGCCGGTGATGACGATGACCTTGGTATCCGGTGCGAGCGCGAGTATCTGCTCCAGCGTCGCAAAGCCCTCCGATGAGCCGTCCGGATCCGGAGGCAGGCCGAGATCCATGGTAACCACCGGGGGCCCGTAGTGGCGTACTTGCGCGAGCGCCTCCTCGCGGTCACCGGCGACATGTACCTCGTAGCCGTCGAAACTCCAGCGCATCTGCTTCTGCAGACCGGGGTCGTCCTCCACCACCAACAATATACCTTTGTCCTGGCTCACAGAGCCTCCTTGGAAACATAGCCCGCTATGGCCTGGGCGGAGTACAGCCGCACGATAACGCGGAAGATCGTACCGATAGCTTCGCAACTGGTGACCTCGATCCGGCCGCCCAATTGGTGGATGTATTCCCGGCTTTCGTAGGTGCCGATACCCATGCCCGTCGCCTTGGTGGAGACAAAAGGCTTAAACAGGTTGTCGCGGATAAACTGCTCACTCATACCACACCCGGTGTCGGATATTTCGATTATTGCACAATTATCCTCGGCATTGAGGCGGACGCACACCCGCCCTTCCGATGGAGTGGCCTCTATGGCGTTCTGGATCAGGTGCCCGATCACCCGCTCCAAGCGCTCACGATGGGCGAGCACATAAAGTCCGGCGCTCGTAATTTCCAGCCCCGGCGTATGTGTGGCGCCGGATTGGACCGTAATCACCCGCCGCAATAGCTCATCGAGCAGCAATGGGGCAGGTTTTTCGTTGCTCTGCCCGCCGGCGTGCAACTGCAGCAACAAATGCTTCATCTTTTCGACGGAGTGCCCGATCGTACCGAGCATATCCCGGCGAAATGCCGGGTTATCCTGGTGCCGCTCGGCGTTGGCCAGCAACAACGACAGCTGTGACACCAGGTTTTTGAGATCGTGCACCACAAAGGCGGACATGCGGTTGAACGACTCGAACTGGCGCGCCACCAGCAAGGCCTTGGCCGCCTCGACCTGTGCGAGATAGCTCGCCGCCTGGCGTCCCGCCGTCTTGAGCAGATCACTCACCTCCCAGTTGAAGTGCACCTGCCCGCGCGACCGCGCCAAGACCACAAAACCGATGAGCCGGTCATGCAATACCAGCGGCACTACCAGCCAGGCCTTGGGGATGGACCGCAGCCAACCGGGCAACTCCAGCGAGGCATAGAGATCGGGCTGGGCGGCATATTCTTCCAAATTGACGACCCACTGGCGGCCTTCTAAAAAGCGGCACAATGGTCCGCCCGCCTGTTCAATTCCGTTTGCGGCGGGCATATTCCAATGCGCCGCGCGCTCAAAGGCCCCCGACTCTTGGGTAAGCCATAATGCCCCGCCCGGACTCTCCACCAACTCGGCAATAGCCTGAATGGAACGTTCATAGAATCTCACCCCGGGCTCGCCTTCAGACAAGGTGCGGGTGAAGCGCAGCCACTCCTCCCGGTAATCGTACTTGTAACTGAAAAAATGTTTACTGAGAAACACCCTGAGCCGCGCCCGCAGGGTGCCGGAAAACAGCAGCATGATGAGCAACAGCAAGGCACCGAATAGAAAGGTGACCTGCAAGACCGTACCCCAATTCCCGCCGAAGAAGCGCAGGTAATAGCCGACCGCCGCCATGACCAACAGGTACACGCCCGCGCCGAACAATGCCGCGGAGTGAAACAGAATGCGGCGCGACACGAAGATCTCCAGCGACCACTTGGGGTTGCGTGCGGCCGATACCGCGATCAGCGGCACAATGAGCGCATTGATGATGCCGCGCGCCTCCCAGATAGCGCCGTCTATCCGCTTAAACAGCATGGCGTCGGAATAAAGATAAAAATCATAAGCGAACATGCCGCCCAAACCGAGACATACGTGTTTTATTCCCCAACGTTGGTCGGAGCGGGTATTACGGAACAACTGCTCCACCAGCACCATGCCTATCACCGCCAACACCACGCGAGCGGCAATGCCGGTCAGAAAATTGGGGGCTTGATTAACTGCAACGGAAAATACATGCGGATACACCGCCGCGGCTATCAGCAAAATACAGAGCAGTATCACCCCCGCCGCCTTAAGCCCCAGCCTGCGTGACGACAAGGCCGCTGCCTGCCTGGAAAAACCCAGGAGGATCACCAGGAAGGCAAGCCATGCGGCGCCACGCAGGACTTCAAGGACATCCCCAGGAAGTGAGTACCCGCGGCCCTGGCTCACTTGGTAGGCCACCACCGCAGCCCAGAGAGCGGAGATCAGACAGGCCGCCGTTAACATCGCGCCTTGCAGACGACCGCGCCAACTGGTTAATAACAGCAGGGATAAAAACAGGAACGCCACGGCGGCCGCGGCGTAACTAATCGTCCCGATATCAGCGGTCATACCCAGCACACCTTAAAAGCAATCACCGCGGAAGACACGGAGGAGAAACAAACTGACTTTTGATTGCATTCCTCTGCGCCCTCTGCGGTTATATTTGACTTTTTGAGACTATCTCGCGCCCTTGCCCCGCAACACCACTCTGATCGTCTCGAGCAGTATCATGATGTCGAGAAACAGGGTATGGTTTTTCACATAATACAAATCATATTGGAGCTTTTCGACGGCGTCCGCAAGCGAAGCCCCGTAGGCATAACGCACCTGCGCCCAGCCGGTGATGCCCGGTTTGATACTGTGCCGCGCCGCGAAGTAAGGAATCTGAGCGGCCAGTTTGTCCACAAAGTAGGGCCTCTCGGGGCGCGGCCCGACAAAACTCATCTCGCCCTTGAAGACATTGATGATTTGCGGCAGTTCGTCAATCCGCAATTTGCGGATAATGCGCCCCACCTTGGTGGCTCGATCATCATCCGCCTTGGCCCAGCGCGGGCTACCGTCTTTTTCCGCATCCTGTCTCATACTGCGGAATTTATAGATCGTAAAGAATTGACCACCCTGCCCCACACGTTCTTGCCGGTACAACACCGGATGTCCATCCTCGAGTAGAATCGCGAGCGCGGTGACCATCATGATGGGCAGAGTGGCCACCAACAATATCGAACTCGCCACCAGGTCGAAGACGCGCTTGACCACATCCTTCAGCATACCTTGACGGAAGCCTTCTCCGAACACCATCCAACTGGTATTGAGCGAATCGAGTTGTACCTGTCCACGTTCCCGCTCAAAAAAAGTGGATAATTCTGTGATCTTGACGCCGCTCAGCTTGCACTCCAGCAGTTCGTGGACCGGCAGACCGCCGCCGCGACGATCGCGCACCGCAATGACAATCTCGTGCACACCATAGTGTTTGGCCACAGAGAGGATGGATCCCTGCGCCGGAAGGATACGCGAGGAACATACGTCATGCTGGGTCGCCAACAGGGGCAGGTAACCCACGATGTCAATATTTCCGGCGTGAAGATTCAACTGTGCGCCCTTCTCCACGTCACCCGCCCGGGTACCCGTTCCGAGCACCAAGATACGCGGCTTGAAAGTGCCCAAGTTTGTCCATTTAAAGAGGATGGCGCGCGTTAACAAAAGTCCTAAAAAGGCAATCAAAAAGGCGAGGCCAAACACCCCGCGGCCTAAATAAAGGGAGGGCACAAGATAAAAGACGAGACTCATAATTCCTGCGCCGAGCAAGAAGGCGAGCACCAATTGCAACAGAATACCTCGCAAGCCTTCCCTAAAATCACCGTGATAAAGCCCCACCGCGCTCATGGCCAGAAGCATGAGTGAGGTGAAGACCAGAGACTTAGGCCAAATCGGCGCCAGCGCCTCGCTGAACCCTTCCTGATCCCCGGCAAAGCGCAGAGACCCACCCAGATACACGGCCGAGACCAGAATTGCCATCTCCAGAAAGAATAGCAGCAATACTTTAGTCGGGATGTAATGGCTAAAAATGCGAATCATGTTGACTTAAAACCTCGTTATTCCCTGGCTTATTCTTGGGGTACGGCCGACTCATCCGTCGCACCTTCAATGAGGGCTTATGACAGCTCTGATACCTTATCTGTGGCGCGTAGGGCGCAATAACCAAAGGGCATTGCGCCGCACTAACTGCAAAATATAACCGCAGAGGTCGCAGAGGAGATGCGTTATTTCAAGACACCCCCCAACATCTCTGCGCCCTCAGCGGTGAGTTTTTTATCAGCGCATCCGGTGCAATGCGCTACGCTTATTGCACCC
>DATMXC010000271.1:0-6944 GCA_035561915.1 Gammaproteobacteria bacterium | reverse complement strand
CTATCGCGGCAAGGCCGAACAGACCCGCGACCAGGAACTGGAAAACGCCCGCCGCCTGCTCGCCCAGGGCCGCGACCCCGAACACGTCATGCATCTCCTCGCCCGTGCCCTCACCAACAAACTCATCCACACCCCCAGCATCCAGATGAAGCAGGCCGGTTTTGAAGGCCGTCTGGAACTCTTGCAAGCGGCACGCGAGTTGTTCGATCTGAAAGATACCGATAACTAATCGCACGCCAAGGCGCTAAAATAAAATTCTCACGCCAAGCCGCAAAGCGCGCAAAGTTGATGCAAAGTCTGACTCAGGCGCATGACTCTATTTCTTCATGGGTTTTTAGATTTTAACCTTTGCGAACTTGGCGCCTTTGCGTGACAAGAAGTAACTCCATTGAAAACCTCCATACGCAGCAAACTCGAAAACCTCTCCGAACGATTGCAGGAAATCAGCTCGCAGCTCTCCGATCCGGCTACTCACCGCGATCAGGGCCGCTTTAGGGATTATTCCAAGGAATACGCGCAACTCAGTCCCGTGGTCGAGTGCTTCCACCGCTATCAGGCGACACTCGAGCAAGTGGCCGAGGCCGAGGTCATGCTGCGCGATGAGGACCCTGATCTGCGCGCCCTGGCGGAGGAAGAGATCAAATCGGCGCGTCGGCTACAGGAACGGCTCGAGGCCGAGTTACAAACCTTGCTGTTGCCTACCGATCCGCACGACGACAGCAATATCTTTCTGGAAATTCGCGCCGGCACCGGCGGCGACGAAGCGGCTTTGTTTGCGGGTGACTTGTCCCGCATGTACACGCGCTATGCCGAGGTGCGCGGCTGGCAGGTCGAAATCATGAGCGTAAGTCACGGCGAACATGGCGGCTATAAAGAAATCATCCTGCGCGTAATCGGTCGCGGCGCTTATTCGCGTCTCAAATTTGAATCCGGCGGACATCGCGTGCAGCGTGTGCCGCAGACCGAAGCGCAAGGCCGCATCCACACCTCGAGTTGCACCGTGGCGGTGATGCCCGAAGTAGAGGAGATAGACGAGATCGCTATTAACCCGGCGGATTTAAAGGTGGATACCTTCCGTGCCTCGGGCGCCGGCGGCCAGCACGTCAACAAAACCGACTCGGCGATCCGCATCACGCATCTGCCCACCGGCACTGTGGTGGAGTGTCAAGACGAACGCTCGCAGCATAAGAATCGCGCACGCGCCATGTCGCTGTTGCGCGCCAGAATGCTCGCCGCCGAGCGCGGGAAACAACAAAGCGAGCAAGCCCAGTTACGGCAAGGCCTGGTCGGCAGCGGCGACCGCTCCGACCGCATCCGCACCTATAATTTTCCGCAGGGCCGCGTCAGCGATCACCGCATCAACTTGACGGTGTACCAGCTTGATGCCGTGCTGCAGGGCAATCTCGATCTGCTGATAAACCCGCTCGTCAGCGAACATCAGGCCGAGCAGTTGGCCGCGATTGCGCAATAAATGGAAGTACTTTCATCAAAAAGCGCAGCGGCGGTGTTGAAAAAAGCCGCACAGCAACTGGCCCGGCTCGAACAACCCGCGCTGGAGGCCGACGTACTGCTGGCTTTCGTGCTAGGCGTGACGCGCAGCCGGTTGCTGAGTCTGGCGGAAAGAACGTTGAGTGAAGATCAACTCATGAAGTTTAACCGGCTCCTCGAACGCCGCTTGCAGGGTGAGCCGGCCGCTTATCTCACCGGCCATCGGGAATTTTGGTCTCTCGATTTACAGGTCACGCCAGACGTATTGATCCCGCGTCCTGAAACAGAACGTTTGGTCGAACTTGCACTGGAACGCATTCCGGAAAACGAATGTTGGCGCATCGCCGATCTCGGCACCGGTTCGGGCGCGATTGCAATCGCCATCGCCCAGGAGCGTCCGGCTTGCCGAATCATCGCCACGGATAGCTCATCGGCCGCGCTGGAAGTGGCGCGCGGCAACGCCGAGCGCATGGAGATCCGCAACGTCGAATTCCGTTTGGCGGGCAGCGATTGGTTCGATGTTTTGCAAGACGACCAGTTTGACATGATTGCCTCCAACCCGCCTTATGTCCGGTGTGATGATCCGCACCTGGGTGCGTTACGCTTTGAGCCACGGACCGCCTTAGTCGCTGGAGCGGATGGTTTGCAATCGCTGCGTGACATTGCGACACAGGCGCGCGAGCATTGCGCGGGTGAAGGCTGGCTGCTGCTGGAACACAGCTACGATCAAGGACGGGAGATGGTGCATATCCTTTCCGATCTCGGTTATACCGGTCCTCATGACTACCCGGATCTGGCCGGAATTCCGCGCGTTATCGTCGCGCAATGGAAGTCTTCCCATGAATGACGAGCAACTGCAACGCTACAGTCGCCAGATATTGTTGCCGCAGATTGGCCTTGAAGGACAGCGGAAATTACTGAATTCGAGCGTCCTGATTGTCGGCTTGGGCGGCCTGGGTTCGCCGCTCGCCATGTACCTTGCCGCAGCGGGTGTCGGCCATCTGCTGATCGCCGATGGCGACCGGGTGGATTTGTCCAATCTGCAACGGCAGATCATCCACCGCAACGCCGACATCGGGCGCAGCAAAGTCGAGTCTGCGCGTGATGCCTTGCATGCGATCAACCCGGAAGTAAAAATCACTCCCCTCGATGCCCGTTTGGCGGAACAGGAATTGGCAGACGCAGTCAGCCGGGTGGATGTGGTGGCCGACGCCAGCGATAATTTTGCCACGCGCTTCGCCTTAAACGCCGCCTGCGTGCACGCCCACAAACCGCTGGTATCCGGCGCGGCGATACGCATGGAAGGACAGGTCGCGGTGTATGACCCGCGCCGCCACGACAGCCCTTGTTACCGCTGTCTGTATCGGGACGATCCTGGAGAGGAGGAGGGTTGCGCGCAGCTTGGCGTGTTGGCGCCAGTGCCAGGGGTGATCGGCGCGGTGCAGGCCGTCGAGGTTATCAAACTGCTCGCGGGAAGCGCGGAGACACTCACCGGCTGGCTGCTGGTATTCGATGCGCTTGTCATGGAGTGGCGCAAGCTGAAATTGGCTAAAGACCCCGACTGCCCGGTGTGCGGTGCGAAGCCAAGGTAGGGAGTGGCCAGGTTTTATGTGCCCACACGGTAGTGACTTTACGGCGGATGCCAAGGTAGGCTAATCTTAATAGAGGTTCCTTAAGATTTACGCCTTAAGTAACTCAGGGCGACACGGTAGACTACACAATGAGGACATGGGCGCCATGAATTGGTTCTACAACCTCTCCATCAAAATGAAGCTGCTGGCGGCCTTTTCCATCATCCTGGTGATCGTGGTGGGCCTGAGTGTGTTTTCTGTAGTCAAAATGCACGCCATTAACGCCGCCTCCACCGAAATTGTAACCAATTGGCTACCCAGCGCGCGATTCATCGCCAATATACGCAGTGATCTGCTTAACTTTCGCAGTGCGGAATTACAACGTCTGCGTGTCACTACTCCAGCGGAACGGCAAGGTCTTGAGCAGGATATGGCGAAGGCCCAGGCCTCAATGCTGAAAAATCAGCACCGTTACGAACCGCTTATCACCACGGCGGAGGAGGGACGGCTTTACCGGGAGTTTGTCAGCGCCCTGGAGGGTTACCAGGGTGAGAACGCCGCCAGAATGACGGAGCTAAACGGCGCCCCCGAAACCTATGATTTGTATGACGCGAAATTTAACAGCGCCATAAAGTCGCTCGCGGCCCTTACCGAACTGAATGTGGCGGAGGCCGATGCCGTCAGCGCCAGGGCCAATAATATCTATGCGCAGTCGTCACGCTGGGTATTCGCCGCCGCGGGGCTGAGTATCTTGATGGTGATTGCGCTAAGCGCAGTGATGTACAAGCGTATCGGCCGGCCTGTCCGGCGGCTCGCCAGGGTAGCGGGTAAAATCAGCATGGGCGATCTTGGGGCGCGCACCCGGCTCAACTACGAGAGGGACGAGCTGGGCGAACTCGCCCAGGCCTTCGATGAAATGGCCAAGACCCTGCAACGCCGCAAGCAAGAGGCCGAGCAGGCGACGCGCGAGTTGCGTAACAGCGAAGAGCGCCTGCAACTGGTCGCCAAGGCCAGTAATGACGCGATTTGGGATCTCGATCTGGTCACCGAGGACTTGGTCTGGAACGAGAACTTTGCGACCATGTTCGGCTATCGTCAGGAAGACATCGAGCCCGGCATGGCGTCCTGGAATAACCGCGTGCATCCGGAAGATAAGGAGCGCGTGCTGACCAGTATCCACAACCTCATAGCCAGCGGCGGGCCTTACTGGTCGGAGGAATACCGCTTCCGCCGCAGCGACGGCAGCTACGCCTATCTGCTGGATCGGGGTTATCTCGTGCACGATGACAGTGGCAAGCCGGTGCGCATGATCGGTTCCATGGTGGATCTTACCGAGCGTAAACAGATCGAGCTGACGCTGAGCAAGAAATACGATGAATTGCAGGCGATTTACCGTCTGACCGACGCGGTCAATCAGGCCGGCTCGGTTGAGGACGTGTACCAAGAAGCGCTCAATACTCTGCAAGACACATTACACGCAGATCGCGTCTCCATCCTGCTGTTTGATGAACAGGGCATCATGCGCTTCGTCGCTTGGCGCGGGCTTTCCGAACACTATCGGAGGGCGGCGGGTGGCCATATTCCGTGGTCAGCCGGTGACGCCACTGCCCAGCCTATTCTGGTCGCGGACGCCGAGCAAGAACCCAGCCTGGAAACATTCCGGGAGACGCTCAAGGGGGAAGGCATCCGCGCCCTCGCATTTATCCCCATACTTCATCAAAAACGGCTATTAGGTAAGTTCATGGTGTATTACAACCTGCCCCATGCCTTTTCCCGCGAAGAAATCCAATTGGCTCAGACCGTCGCCAGCCACATCGCCTTCGCCATTGAGCGCGCTCAGCAAACGGCCAAGCTGGAACACCAGGCCCTCTACGACAGTCTCACCGATATCCCCAACCGCACTTTATTACATGATCGCCTGAGGCAGGCCATCATCGCCGCTCAGCGCTCGGGCGCCTCACTGGCCCTGCTGTTGATAGACCTGGACCGCTTCAAGGAGATCAACGACACCCTCGGGCACGACCGGGGGGACCAGGTCTTGAAGCAAATCGGCCCGCGCATTCAGGGCGTGCTGAGGCTATCCGACACCGTCGCGCGCTTGGGGGGCGACGAGTTCGCTGTGCTGTTGCCTACGGTGAGCAACCCCGACCATGCTGTGCTCACCGCAGGCAAGATCCTGCAGGCGTTGCAGACGCCGTTTCCGGTGGAGGGTCTGGAACTTGAGATCGGTGCGAGCATCGGCATCGTGCTCTGTCCCGAGCACGGTACCGAGGCGGACCTGCTCATGCAACACGCGGATGTAGCAATGTATTTGGCCAAACAGCAAGGTGGCGGTTACGCCGTCTATGCCTCGGAGCTCGATCAGCACAGTCCGCAAAAACTCACCCTGATGAGCGAATTGCGCCACGCCATCGAACACGATGAGCTGGTGCTCTACTACCAACCCAAGCTCAGTCTCAAAACGCAAAGCATCATCGGCGTCGAGGCGCTGGTGCGCTGGCGCCATCCGCAGCGCGGTCTGATTTATCCCGACCAATTCATCCCCTTGGCGGAACAGACGGGTTTAATCAAACCCCTTTCGTTATGGGTGATAGACCATGCCTTACGGCAGCATATCGCTTGGCGGCGCCTGGGTCTGACCATCGGCGTGGCGGTGAATCTTTCCGCACGTAATCTGCATGACCAGGAGTTGCCCAGACAGATTGCCGAATTACTTCGGCTGCATCAGATCAAGCCACATATGCTGGATATCGAGATTACGGAGAGCGCGATCATGGCCGATCCTGTGCGCGCCCTGGAGGTGCTCACCCGGCTCAGCGATATGGGTGTCAAACTCTCGATAGATGACTTCGGCACCGGTTACTCCTCGCTCGCTTATCTCAAAAAATTACCGGTGGACGCTGTCAAGATAGACAAATCCTTTGTCATGGATATGGCCAAGGACGCAGATAACGCCATGATTGTGCGCTCCACCATAGATCTTGCCCACAACCTGGGGGTACAGGTCATCGCCGAAGGGGTGGAAGTGCATGAAGCATGGATCGAACTGTCTATTCTTGGCTGCGACGCCGCGCAGGGTTATTACATCAATCGCCCCATCCCCGCTGCTGAATTTATCACCTGGCTTAACGGCTCACCTTGGGAATTGGCAAGAACGGTCCCGGCGTGAGCCATTGTAGAGGGCCGAATGAATTCGGCCAGCCGGACTGCAACTCCCGGCCGCTACCGGAGTCGAAACCGGTATCATGGTGAAAATTGCTCATAGATTGAACCTTCGTCACGCCGGGCTAGCGCTCACCACGTTGTTAACTGCATGCGCCACCACACCGCCGGCCGCCTTACAGGGCACGTTCTCCACCCTCACCCCGCAGCAGACCCTTACTCAGGCCGCGACGGGCCAGTCGGTACGCTGGGGCGGCGAGATCATCCAAACCCTGCCGGGCAAAGATGAGACCTGTTTCGAGATCATAGCCCGGCCGCTCGACAGCACGACTCGCCCCATCCTCGGCGACAATGCGCAGCAGGGCCGCTTTATCGCCTGCAGTCAGGGTTTTTACGACCCCGAAGTGTACGCCAAGGGGCGTGAGCTGACCGTAGTTGGTCGGCTCCGGTCACCCACTCAGGGCAAGATCGGCGAGTACGAGTACCGTTATCCGCGTGTTGAGATAGACAGGCTGCTGCTGTGGCCGCTGCGTGTCAGGGCCTATGACTATCCGCCGTATTACTACGACCCCTTCTACGATCCCTTTTATGATCCGTTCTGGCCATTTGGGCATCCCCGACGCTGGCGATGACTGTCATGAAGCGCGCCTTGGGTCTGACGTTATTCGCGATGATGCTGACGGCCTGCGCCGTTACATCGCCGTTTGATAGAGCAAAGCTGTC
>DATMXC010000270.1:0-4809 GCA_035561915.1 Gammaproteobacteria bacterium | reverse complement strand
GTGTTGCAGAGGCACGTCGAGATAGGGCAACAGCTTACCCTGCGCCATGAGCGGAATCAGCTCATCCACATGCGGATAGGGATACACATAATGCAGCCGCACCCACACGCCCAGCTCACCCAAGGCGCCGGCCAGTTCGGTGATGCGCGTCTTCATCGGCCTGCCTTGCCAGAAACCCGTACGGTAGCGGACATCCACACCATAGGCGCTGGTGTCTTGCGAGATGATGAGGAGTTCCTTCACACCCGCCTTGACGAGATTTTCCGCCTCTTGCATAACCTCTCCCAGCGGGCGGCTGACCAGATCGCCGCGCATCGAGGGGATGATGCAGAAACTGCAACGATGATTGCAGCCTTCGGAAATTTTGAGATAGGCGTAATGTTTCGGCGTGAGTTTGATGCCTTGCGGCGGGATCAAACTGGTGTACGGATCGTGAGGGGCGGGCAGGTGTTCATGCACCGCGCTCATCACCTCTTGCAGGGCGTGCGGACCGGTGACGGCCAACACTTGCGGGTGCGCTTGGCGCACCAGATCACCGCCCTCCTTCGCGCCCAGACAGCCGGTCACGATCACTTTGCCGTTTTCCGCCAGTGCCTCGCCGATGGCGTCGAGCGATTCCTCCACTGCGGCATCTATAAACCCACAGGTGTTCACCACCACCAGGTCAGCGTCTTGATAGGTGGGCGAGACCGCGTAACCCTCGGCGCGTAATTGCGTGAGAATCTGTTCGGAGTCCACCAGCGCCTTGGGGCAGCCGAGGCTGACGAAACCAACCTTGGGAATATGAGTCATAGATTTACTCACGCCGAGAGCAGCGCCCGTTGCATGGCCTGGTATTTTGCCTCGACATCTATCACGGCACGCCGCTCCGGCAGCTTACCTGCCTCGATGATGGGATAAGCGTCGGGCTCGCCGAGCGCGGAGAATAAAACAAAGTCGAGCGCATAAGTATAAAAACCGCTCACGGACAACAATTCGAGATAAGCAGAAATTTTTTCCACGCTGCGAACCGGGGGTAGGGTGACTAGAATTCCATCTTCGTCGAGCAATGTGTAAAGATGCTTCAAGGTCTGCTTCTTTTTATGCACAGTATAAAGAGTCTGAGTATCCACAATGGCGTCAAATCCGACATCGTGCAGAATCTTTCTGACATCCCCGCAGCGGAAATTCACGTTACCACAACCCTGGGTCTCGGCCATCCTGTTCGCCTCGGCGATGCTGCGTTCCGATATATCTATCCCGGTCACCTGATTACCACCGTGTTGCGCGTACCAGGTGGTGAGATAGCCGATGTTGCAGCCGAAATCCAAGATCCTTTTTTTATCCTTGATGCGCTCCCATACCGCCGCGCCGCTCGCCCGTATCGCGTCGGTCTTCAACGAGTGCACCACCGCGGCGACATCAGGCTCGGCGATAAAATCATAAAAACGCAGCACATCGTCGGGCCGCGCGTCGTCCTGCTCCAACGGCTTGCGCAGGCGATCAAACATTTTCGCCTTCTTGTCGCCGAGCTGCCGCCCGCCCCAATAGCGGTACAGCTCAGCGGAATCAAACTCCCTGAATCCGTAACGCGCCAGATGCTCGCTCAGGCTGTGCATAGGTTTCGCATGCGGATCAGGCGGGAATCTACGATAAACAATGGTGGGCCCGGTAGGACTCGAACCTACGACCAAGGGATTATGAGTCCCCTGCTCTAACCAACTGAGCTACAGGCCCGTTAATACAGACAGTTAAGATGCAAAGGGTAAAGAGAAAATGGGTTGACTGCTATGATAGCAAGGAAGAAGGGATGGGGCACATAAATAGATTCAGTTGCTCAAGACGGCATAGCTGCTCATTATTGGGCCGGATCCGCTACGCTTGATCCGACCCACACGCTGTTTTTACTTTTCTCTTGTCTCTTGTATCTTTTCCCTGCCGTTAGACCTCACCCCTCCAGATCGAGAAAGGCACGCAGTTGCTCCGAGCGGCTCGGGTGACGCAGCTTGCGCAGCGCCTTGGCCTCGATCTGGCGGATGCGTTCGCGCGTGACATCGAACTGCTTGCCGACTTCTTCGAGGGTGTGGTCGGTGTTCATGTCTATGCCGAAGCGCATGCGCAGCACCTTGGCCTCGCGCTGGGTGAGACCGTCCAGCATTTCCTGGGTGACCTCGCGTAGGCCCTCAAACACCGCTGCGTCGCCGGGTGAAAGAACACTCGCGTCTTCGATAAAGTCGCCGAGGTGCGAATCTTCATCGTCGCCGATGGGGGTCTCCATAGAGATCGGCTCTTTGGCGATCTTCAAGACTTTGCGCACCTTGTCTTCGGGCATTTCCATGCGTACCGCCAGCTCTTCCGGCGTGGGTTCACGCCCGACTTCTTGCAACATCTGCCGCGAGATGCGGTTGAGCTTGTTGATGGTCTCGATCATGTGCACCGGGATACGGATGGTGCGCGCCTGATCGGCAATGGAGCGCGTGATCGCCTGGCGTATCCACCATGTGGCATAAGTGGAAAACTTGTAACCGCGCCGGTATTCGAATTTGTCCACCGCCTTCATCAGGCCGATGTTGCCTTCCTGGATGAGATCGAGGAATTGCAGACCGCGGTTGGTGTATTTCTTGGCGATGGAAATCACCAGACGCAGGTTGGCCTCGACCATCTCTTTCTTGGCGCGGCGCGCCTTGGCCTCGCCGATGGACATCTGGCGGTTGATGTCCTTGATCTCGCTGATACCCATGCCGCAACTCTGCTCCAACTGGATCAGCCTGTTCTGGGCGCGGATGATGTCGTCGCTATACTGCTCTAGCGCAGAGGAGTAGTCACGGTTGGCCTTGATATGCTTCCTCAGCCAGCCGAGGTCGGTCTCGTTGTCCGGGAAGGTGGTGATGAATTCTTTGCGAGCCATGCGCGCCTTGTTGACGCAGATGTCCATAATCACCCGTTCCTGGGTACGGATGCGCTCCACCATCTGCCGCAGCCCGCTGACCAGCCGTTCCACCGCACGGGGGACGAGCTTGAATTCCATGAAGTAGGCGACCAACTCCGTACGCGCCTTGAGGGCCTTGGGATGCCCCTTGCCATGTTTGGTCAGGGCGGCGATGGATTTCTGATGAAGCTTGCGCAACTGGGAAAACCGTGCGCGCGCCTCTTCCGGGTCGGGGCCGGTCTCCAGAACCTCTTCATCCTCGGCGGCGACCACCACCTCGTCCAGAATCTCGTCATCGAGATCCTTCTTCAGGTCCACCACCGGGGGCGGCTCCTGCTCCAGGGCGTTGGGATCGAGATAGCCGCTGATGATATCGGCGAGACGAAGCTCGCCCTTATCGGCGCGCTCGTATTCACGCAACAGATCACCGACGGTCTCAGGGTAAGTGGCCAGCGCGGACAGCACCTGGCCCAGCCCGTCCTCGATGCGCTTGGCGATGACGATCTCGCCCTCGCGGGTGAGGAGTTCGACGGCGCCCATTTCGCGCATGTACATACGCACCGGATCGGTGGTACGGCCAAACTCGCTGTCCACGGTCGCCAAGGTGGCGGCGGCCTCTTCGGTGACATCCTCGTCAGCCGCCGTGACCGCCGTATCGCTCAACAGCAGACTATCGGTATCTGGCGCAATCTCATGCACCGCGATGCCCATATCGTTGATCATGCTGATGATGTCTTCGATCTGCTCGGGGTCTACGATCTCATCGGGCAGGTGATCGTTGACCTCGCGGTAGGTCAGGAAGCCTTGCTCCTTGCCCATAGCGATCAATAACTTAAGTTGTGATTGCTGCTGTTCCTGCTTCATGCTCATGGCGGCCTGCGATCTGTCGGCTAAAAGCGGTCTATTATACCTGAAAAATGACTCTTTGATACGGATGATATCGGTCCACAACCCCTTAATTTCAATGCCGATTTGCAGAAAATAAGGCTTGCAGCTCGCCCCTTTCCTGGTCGCTCAACTCCCCGGCGCAGGACTTATCCAGCAGGCGTTGCTTGCGCTGCTCAATGCCTTGCGCCGCAATTCGCTCAAGGGCGCCGCTAAATTCCGCCTCCCACTCCTGCTCGGACAGGGGGTGTTGCCAGCGCGCCAGTTTGAACAGGTAAGGGGCCTGGGGACTCTCGCGCCAGCGTTCCAGCAGGGCACCGGTGCTGAGTTCGGGATGGGCCTGTATCAGACTTAGCATTTCTTTGAGCATCTCCACGCCCGGGAGTTCAATACCGCCGAGGCGTTCGGGATCGCCCGCTTGCAGGGCCAGCGAGGGCCGCTGTAACAAGAGGGCGATCGCCAGCCGCACCGGCGGCATCCGCACCGGACTTTGGGGAGGAGTCGCCTTGGTCAACAGGGGTCTGGTCGCCGTTTTTGGCGCCCGCTGTTCAATCAGCCGGGTGAGGTCGGCCGCCTGCATGCGGGCGATCTCCGCCAGCCGGGCGATCATCATCTGGCGAAACGCGCCGGGCGGAAGCTGCGACAGGTGCGGCCGGGCCAGCTCCACCAGACGCGCCCGTCCATCCATGCTGGTGACATCGGCCTGTTTGAGCAGGCTTTCATAGAAAAAGCTCGAGCAGGGCATGGCGCCGGCCAGCCGGGACTCGAAGACCTCACGACCCTCCTTGCGCACCAGACTGTCGGGGTCTTCGCCGTCGGGCAAAAACAGAAAACTCGCCTGACGGCCGTCTTGCAGCACGGGCAGGGTATTTTCCAGGGCACGCCAGGCGGCCTCGCGGCCGGCACGGTCGCCGTCAAAACAGAATATCAGAGTGGGGACGACGCGAAACAGACGTTCCAGGTGTTCACGGGTGGTGGCCGTCCCAAGGGTCGCCACGGCATAGCGGATGTCATAT
>DATMXC010000269.1:0-4178 GCA_035561915.1 Gammaproteobacteria bacterium | reverse complement strand
CCGCTGAACTGCTCATCGGCGATGCGCTAGCACGTTATGCCTTTGTGGAGGAGCGGCGCGGGGTGCATCATCTCGCGCCGTGGCAGTTCGATACCGACAGCGCGCAGCGCGGGCTGTGCGCGCAGTTCGGCACCCGCGACCTCAAGGGTTTTGGCTGCGAAGATTTGCCGGTGGCGATAGGCGCGGCGGGCTGTCTCTTGAACTATGCCCGCGACACGCAACGCAGCCCTCTGCCCCACATCCGCGCCCTCAGCGTCGAACGACGTGAGGAGGGTCTGATACTGGATGCCGCGAGCCGCCGCAATCTGGAGCTCGAAGCCAACCTTGCCGGTGCGCAGGAGCACACCCTGACCGGTGTAGTGGACCGTACCGCGACCTCGATGGGCAGCCGCTTGCTACGGCGCTGGATACAGCGCCCGTTGCGTGATCGCACGATACTCAGTCAACGCCTGGATGCCATTGGCATTCTAATTGAGCGGCGTCTCGCGCAAACGCTGCACGATCAGCTCCGCAGAATCGGCGACATGGAGCGCATCCTGGCGCGGGTGGCGCTGCGCAGCGCGCGGCCGCGTGATCTCGTGCAACTGCGCGCCGGTTTGGCGGCGTTGCCTGATGTACTGAACGCATTGCACACACACCATGCGGCGGCGCTGGCGCATGGCATCACGCCGTATCCGGAGATACACGACCTGTTGGCGCGCGCCCTTATCGAGACGCCGCCGATGCTGATCCGCGACGGCGGCGTCATCGCGCAAGGTTACGACGCCGAACTCGACGAGTTACGCACCCTGCGCGAAAACGCGGGTCAGTATTTGCTCGATCTGGAGCAGCGCGAACGCGCGCGTAGCGGCATCGGCACCCTCAAGGTGAGTTACAACCGCGTGCACGGTTATTACATCGAGGTGACGCGCGCCCAATCCGAGCATGTCCCCGCCGACTACCAGCGCCGCCAGACCCTGAAGGGCGCGGAGCGTTACATCACGCCGGAACTGAAGCAGTTTGAAGATAAAGTGCTGAGCGCGAACGAACGGGCGCTGGCGCGCGAAAAGGCGCTCTATGAAGAACTGCTGGATACACTCAACGCCGAGCTGGCCGGATTGCAAACCACTGCGGCGGCGTTGGCGGAACTGGATGTGCTGGCCAATCTCGCCGAGCGCGCCGAAACCCTGAATTGGAGCGCGCCCACACTCACGGATACGCCGGGCCTGTGCATCGAAGGCGGCCGCCACCCGGTGGTCGAGCAGGCCCTGGACGCCCCCTTCACGCCTAATGACTTGATGCTCGATGACACGCGCCGCATGCTCATCATCACCGGCCCGAACATGGGCGGCAAATCCACCTACATGCGCCAGACCGCGCTCATCGTGCTGCTCGCCCACATCGGCAGTTACGTGCCCGCGCGGCGTGCCGTGATCGGCCCAGTGGATCGCATCTTCACGCGCATCGGCGCCGCGGATGATCTCGCCAGCGGGCGGTCTACTTTCATGGTGGAGATGACCGAGACCGCGAGCATCCTGCACAATGCGACCGCGCACAGCCTGGTGTTGATGGATGAGATCGGGCGCGGCACCAGCACCTTCGACGGCCTCGCGCTCGCCTGGGCCTGCGCGGCGCATATCGCCCGCGAGGTGCGCGCCTACACCTTATTCGCCACGCATTATTTCGAGTTGACCAGCCTGCCCGAGGAGATCGAAGGAGTGGCCAATGTGCACCTCGACGCCGTAGAGCACGGCGAGGGCATCGTGTTTCTACATGCCGTCAAGGAAGGCCCCGCCAATCAGAGTTACGGCCTGCAGGTTGCCGCGCTGGCGGGCGTGCCGCGCGTCGTGATCACCCAGGCCAAACAGCGGCTGAGACAGCTCGAATCCCAGCATCTTCCTCATAGTATCGGCGTGCAGCGCGACCTCTTTCCGCCCCCGACTATCCATCCGCTGCTGGACGAGGTCGCCGCACTGCGGCCGGATGAGATGAGCCCCAAGGAAGCCCTGGAAACTCTTTACCGGCTTAAAGGTCTTCTTTAAGGGCTAGGATCTAAGGGCTGGGGGTTAGATCCTAGCCCCTGTAGCATGCCATTCGTGGCATAATATTAACCTTCGATGGTAGCCAGCCCGTTCCTGCCTAGTGATGAAAATCTTTTTCGACCTGTTTCCACTGCTGCTGTTCTTTGTCGCCTTTAAGTACTACGACATCTACGTGGCGACGGCGGTGGCGATTGCCGCCTCCTTTCTGCAAGTCGGCCTGTTTTGGCTTAAACACCGGCGTTTCGAACCCATGCACCTCATTACGCTCGCGATCATTGTCGTGTTCGGTGGCCTCACCCTGATACTGCATGACGAGACCTTCATCAAATGGAAGCCCACCATTCTCTATTGGGTGCTCGCGGCGGTTATCCTCGCCAGCCACTTTGTGGGGCGCGAAACCGTGATTCAGAAGTTGTTGGGAGCACAGATGACGCTGCCGCCTCGCCTCTGGCACCGCTACAATCTGAGCTGGGGCATCCTCTTTGTGGTGCTGGGCGCGCTCAACATCTACGTCGCCTTTTATTATGCGCTCGACCAGGACGCGGAGACGCGCCGCAACATCTGGGTCAACTTCAAGGTGTTCGGCCTGATGGCGATCACCTTCGTGTTTGTCATCGTCCAGGCCTTTTATCTTTCGCGGCATATCAAGCCCGACGACACGTCCGAAGGCGAGCCTTGATGTTCTACGCCATTTTTGGAGAAGACGCCCCAAACAGTCTGGAAAGACGCATGGCGGCGCGATCCGACCATCTGCAACGCCTCACCCGGTTGCGTGATGAAGGGCGGCTGCTGTTGGCCGGGCCTCACCCGGCGATAGACAGCGAAGACCCCGGCCCCGCCGGTTTCAGTGGCAGCCTGGTGGTGGCGGAGTTTCCGTCGCTGCGGGACGCAGAGGACTGGGCCAACGCGGACCCCTATCTCAGTTCGGGGGTGTATCAGCGCATCACCGTAAAGCCCTTCAAGAAAGTCCTGCCGTGAATGCCGGGCGCACCGAAATGATCCGCGATCGCCTGGCCGTACTTGCCCCGGAACAGTTGGAAATCCTTGACGAAAGCCACAAACACGCCGGTCACGCGGGCGCGCGGAGCGGCGGCGGGCACTTTAAGCTCACCATCGTGTCCAACGTTTTTGACGGCAAGGGGCTGCTCCAACGCCACCGGATGGTATATGATGCGCTTGGTTCAGCGATGCAGACCGATATACACGCCCTGACCATCAAGGCCCTTACTCCTGAAGAATTATCAACCTAGCCCTTCCACAATTAAAGGATATTCGTATGTTTAAACTTAACAATACCCTGCTGCTTGCAGCAGTCGTCGGCCTTGCCGCCCTCACCGGCTGCAATAAATCCCCAGACCAGGGTGGCAAACCTACTACTGGCAGCGCAGAGAAGACGAGCGCGGCTGCGGCCGGTGAACCCGTGGCTGTGGTCAACGGCACGGCCATCGGCAAAGGCGACTTAGACGCCTACACCAAGCAACGCAATGCCTCGCGTCCCGACGCCGGACCCGATGACACCAAGGCCGCGCTGGACGAGCTGATCAGCCGCGAGGTCATTTACCAGGACGCCCTGGCCAAGGGCCTGGACAAAAAGCCCGAGGTTGTCGCCGAGCTTGAAAACCAGAAGCGCAACATCCTTGCTAACATGGCCATCCGCCAGCATATCGAGTCCAGCCCCATCACCGATGAGGCGATGAAGAAGGAATACGAATCGCACATGGGGAATGTGACCACCAAGGAATACAAGGCCAAGCATGTGCTGGTAAAGACCGAAGACGAGGCCAAGGCCATCATCGCGGATCTCGACAAGGGTGGTGATTTCGCCAAGATCGCCAAGGAGAAATCCATAGACACCGGCTCCGGCCAGAACGGCGGCGACCTCGGCTGGTTCGACCCCAAGCAAATGGTCAAACCCTTCGCCGATGCGGTCATCAGTATGGAAAAAGGCACCTACACCAAGACGCCAGTGCAGTCGCAGTTCGGCTGGCATGTGATTCTGGCGGAAGACAGCCGTGATGTCGCGCCGCCCGAGTTCGACAAGGTCAAGGAAAACGTGCGCGGCGTGATGCGCAACAAGCAGATCAAGGACTATCTGGAAGGTCTGAAGGCCAAGGCCAAGGTGGAGATCAAGCTGGCCACCGCACCTGCACCTGCCGC
>DATMXC010000268.1:0-4546 GCA_035561915.1 Gammaproteobacteria bacterium | reverse complement strand
TCGCAACTGCTCGGTATCCGCCGTGAGCGCTTTATCACATTTCGGCATAACGACCCGGTAATCCGGAAACCGGCCGTCTATCAGCTTGCTGGTAATCTGAGTTTCCCCTGTGTCGAACTGAATATGGTTGGTTCCCAATCTAACCTCAACGTCGCCGCCCGTATCGCTTAATACCCGCCCAATTTCTATAACCCCCTTGCGAGGAATGATGATCTGTCTTTGTTCTGTCTCTTTAATTTCCGCCGGGGTTGTGCACATTGCAAGCCTGTGGCCATCCGTTGCCACCAGATTAATCTCGTCTTTGCCCAATTCCAGCATCATGCCGTTCAAGTAATACCGGACATCCTGTTGTGCCATGGCGAACTGGGTCTTGGTAATCGCATTTTTTAGCTGTGTCTGGGGGAGCTTGAAGGTTTGTGTTCTTTGCATCGCCTCCATGGTAGGAAAGCCACTGGCCGGCAGCACCGTCAACGTAAAACGGCTCTTGCCGGATTTCACGATGACCTGTTCCTTGCCCTTCGGCTGACTAAGCTCTATCACGGCCTGTTCCGGCAAAGCCCTGCAAATGTCCAAAAACTTGCGCGCCGGCAGCGTTACCTCCCCGCTTTCATTTATCTCTTCAAAACTTAGCGGACAGACAACCTCAAGCTCTAGGTCCGTGCCAGTCATGCTGCTTCGCTCTTTATCTGCGCGCAACAACAGATTCGAGAGAATCGGGAGTGTTTGTCTACGCTCGATAACGCTGCACACTTGCTGAAGGGGCTTGATTAGGGCTTCTCGTTTGATTGTGCACTTCATGTTTAGTCTCGATCTGTAGTTATAAGTCTTATTAAAATCTATTTATTATTATAATTAGTGGTCAATATTTCTGTTTATAATCTGTAAAATATATTAAAAAACATATAGTTAATGCAAGCATAAGGCTGTGTGGTGATAGCCGGCGCGTTGCTGCACAAGCTGTGGATAACTCACCATCAAATCTGGTGAGTAAAGTTATCCACAACCTATGCACATTATGTGGTTAAGGTTCTTATCAAGATCGAATAATCTTCAACAAGCCTTGTATCACTTTGTTTTAACTCATGAATTTTTTTACATGCATGCAAAACGGTAGTGTGGTCGCGCCCGGAAAAGGCTGCTCCGATTTCAGGCAGGCTATGGTTGGTAAGCTCCTTAGCCAAGGCCATTGCGATTTGCCGAGGACGGACCAGGCTGCGTGGTCTTCTGGGTGACAGCAAATCAGTCATCCTAACCTTGTAATATTCGGCGACGGTCTTTTGGATATTCTCAATAGACACCTGTCTATCTTGCAACGCCAGCAGATCTTTTAAGGCTTCCTTGGCGAAATCCAGGGTGATGGCCTTGCCTGTAAAGAGAGAGTTTGCGTTGACACGGCGCAGCGCACCCTCCAGCTCGCGGATGTTGGAACGGAAGCGCTTCGCGATAAAGAAACACACCTCTTGGGGTAGATCCATATGCATCAGCTCCGCCTTGCTCATCAGGATGGCGACGCGGGTTTCGAGCTCGGGTGGCTCGATGACGACGGTGAGACCCCAGCCAATGCGCGAAGACAGGCGCTCTTCCAGCCCTTGTACTTCCTTTGGGTAACGGTCACAGGTCAGGATGATTTGGTGTTTCCCTTCAAGCAGCGTGTTAAATGTGTGGAAAAACTCCTCCTGCGAGCGCTCTTTACCGGCGAAGAACTGAATATCGTCTATGAGAAGTACGTCCAGGCCCCGGTAAAAACGCTTGAACTCACTCAGAGTGTTGTGTTGTAACGACGTCACCATATCCGCGACGAAACGCTCCGAGTGCAGATAAGCCACTTTTTTCTGGGGGTGGCGCTGCAGAACCGCATTGCCGACTGCGTGCATCAGGTGCGTCTTGCCGAGCCCAACACCCCCGTAGATGAACAAGGGATTGTAAGCGCCGCCGATGTTCTCAGAGACCTGTAAAGAGGCTGCACGCGCCATCTGGTTGGATTTACCGGCGACGAAGTTGTCGAAGTTAAGGTTAGGATTAAGCTGGGTATAGCGGTTTCCGTAGGCGGAGTCCGTCTTGCGCTGGGGTCCTGCGGGCGTAGTCCCGGAACTGGCCGGCCGCCCGGCGCTGTGCCCGCCGATTTCGAGGGAAATTCGCGGGGAGGAGCCATTCTGCGCCCGCGTGACAAGCTCGGTGATTGTGTTAAGAAAGTGTTCGTTGACCCAATCCATGACAAAACGATTGGGTGCGAGCAGGCGCAAGGATTCGTCATCCTCGATGACGTGTAGGGGTCGTATCCAGGTGTTAAACTGCTGTGCGGACAACGTGCTTTCTAATTGATCGAGACACCTTTTCCAGAGTTGCACAAGAAGCCCCCGACGGTACTGAATAAAAAATTCTCAAGGGTAGAGTCTATACCTGATCTGCCATCGTTATCTACCCATTATTAATCATGACGGCCAGCAAAGGAAGCTCAAAAAATTTCTTCCAGAGTAAAACGGGTGTGTAACGCAAGCCAAGCAATATACGTGTAGCGGGACAGCCTGCCTAAGCAGGGGATATCTAAACAGATTTGACAAACGACACCTATAAATCTTACGATAAGCGGCTTTACTCAGACAGATATTAGCGTAGCGGCAGTGGCCGGCCAGGAAGTGATGATATGAAGAGAACATTTCAGCCCAGTGTTATTAAACGCAAACGTACCCACGGTTTCCGTGCCCGTATGAGCACCCGCGGTGGGCGGCTGGTCATCAAGGCGCGCCGGGCGAAGGGCAGGGCACGATTGAGCGCCTGAGTTGCGTAGCGGCTGGCGCGGGTTTCATAAATCATACAGGCTGCTGAAACCTATAGAATTCAGGCGCGTCTTTCAACAGCCCCGCCGGACCGGTGACAGGACCTTAACGATACTGGCCCGCGAAAACGACAGGGGGCATGCAAGGCTTGGCCTTGCGATCTCAAGTAAGGCGGCCAGAAGCGCCGTTGTTCGTAACCGCATAAAGCGAATTGCCCGTGAGAGCTTTCGTCATCACCGGTTGCTGCTCGGCAGTTGCGACTACGTAATCACCTGCGGAAGCGCGATAGGCAACAAGTCGGCGCGGGAGCTACGCCTCGCTCTAGATAGATATTGGCACAACCTGTCCAATGAGAAATAGTCTGATTCACCTGATTAGCGCCTACCGGTATCTCGTCAGTCCTTTCCTAGGCAACTGCTGCCGGTTTACCCCCAGTTGTTCCTGTTATGCGCAAGACGCGATTGCCCGCCACGGTGTAGTGAGCGGCGGTTGGCTGGCGCTGCGCAGACTGGGGCGCTGTCACCCCTGGCATCCGGGCGGTGTAGATCCGGTCCCGTGAAAAATCCAGTTATAACTATCCAATGAATTTCGATAACAAGCGACTCATCCTGCTGATGGCGTTGGGTTTTGTGCTGTTACTCCTCTGGCAGGCCTGGCAGGAGGACTACGGCTCCAAACCAACGGTTGCGACGACGGCAGCAGAGACGACCGCGCCGGCTGCGTCACCCCAGCCCATGGATGTGCCGACGGCCAAGCCCGCCGCGACAACGACAACGACCACTCCCGCTGCGGCGCCCACGGCCGATAAGAGCGGATTGCAACAAGGCGACTGGGTGCACGTCAAGACCGACGTGCTGGATCTTGCGATCAATACCGTCGGGGGCGATCTGCGCCGTTTGAGTCTATTCGCTTACCCTGTCGCGGCCGATAAACCCGATCAGCCATTTCCGCTGTTGAACGATGCCCCCGATAAATTGTTTGTCGCGCAAAGCGGGCTGTTGGCGGGCGATAAGGGGCCGGATCATCATGCCGTATTCACTCCTGAACAAACCAACTATCAGCTCGCTCCAGGTGCAAATGAGCTGAAGGTGCGTCTGAACTGGAACGGCCCCGATGGGATCAAGATCAGCAAGGTCTATACCCTGCGGCGGGCGAGTTACGAGATCAAGATGGATTATGAGGTTCACAACGGCTCGCCGCAGGAATGGCGCGGCCGGGTGTATGGTCAATTCCAGCGCGTGGAAGAGCCCAATCCATCCCACTTCATTTACACCTATTCCGGTGGTGTGCTCTCCAGTCCGGAAAACAAGTACGAAAAGATAGATTTCGGCGATATGGCGGATAAGGATCTCAACAGAGAAATAAAGGGTGGTTGGGCAGCAATGCTGCAGCATTATTTTGTCGGGGCGTGGATACCAGAGGCCGGCGGGTCGAATCATTACTACAGTAAGGTGCTGGAAGGCCCGCGCTACGTGTTCGGTGTGGTGATGCCCGAGGCCGTCGTCGCGCCAGGGCAGACGGTGACGCTGGGGACGCGATTATATGCCGGACCCAAACTGCAGGATCATCTGCAAGAGGTCGCGCCCAACCTCGAACTCACCGTGGATTATGGGTTGTTGACGATCCTCGCTCAACCCATCTTCTGGCTGCTCAAATATATTCACCACGTGGTCGGCAACTGGGGCTGGGCTATCGTGATTCTGACCCTTATGATCAAGCTCGCGTTTTACCGCCTCTCGGCCGCCAGCTACCGCTCGATGGCGAACATG
>DATMXC010000267.1:0-8853 GCA_035561915.1 Gammaproteobacteria bacterium | reverse complement strand
GCTTGAGCAACTGCTGCGACTGTTGCACAACGGTGAGGGCTTGTGTGTGGTAGTAAACCTCCAGCCAACCGGCACGCACGGCATTGAGCACATTGCGCCGCTGCTGCTCCGCACGCGCCTGTTCGGCACCCGACAGTGCCTCCGCCCGGCGCTGCTTGAAGTGCAGGCTGTTTCCCGGCGGGAAGGCCTGCTGTGCGCCGACTGTGAGCATGGTGAAGTCGTCGTCGGTGAGATTGAAATTACGGGTGGGAACGTCTTGTACACCGAGGCTTAGGGTAGGATCGGGCAACTGGCCGTCCGCTATCGCTTGCTCCTGCTCAGCCGCGGCGAGTGCGCCGTAGCGCGGCAGCAGCGGATCAGCGGCGAGCGCCCACTGTTCTGCCTCGCTCAATGTCAGCGGGACTTCAGGATGATCGACGGCGTTGACCGGTACCGCGGTCAGCACCAGCAGTGCGGCAATACAAAAAACCAGATAACTCCGGAAACGGTGAGACATGACGGCTCTCCTTAAGAGAAATTACTAAACGGACGTTTAGAAACTTAAGAGCGAGCGATCAGACTTGCAGGATGCAAAACCTCGATAATATAGGAGGATTGGCGTGCTCGGGGAGAGCCGCCGGGGGAAGAGAGTCAATGTTTAAAACAGGGCTGATGCCAATGCGCGCCGGTGGCGCGGGCGGCAGAAACAGAGGGTGCGCGAAACCGGCTTGATCGGAATCCTGAACATGCCGCGAGACAGCGCAGCTTATGCCGGGCTGA
Source organism: Gammaproteobacteria bacterium (assembly GCA_035561915.1). Taxonomy (GTDB): domain Bacteria; phylum Pseudomonadota; class Gammaproteobacteria; order SURF-13; family SURF-13; genus JACPZD01. The sequence continues at coordinate 8,094 of DATMXC010000267.1, read as the reverse complement.
CAATCGGTTTGACCGGCATCGGCCTTCTGCTGCATGCATTCCGGGCACATGTCCGACTCGATGGCCGCAGCCCCGGCCGCCATCACGCACGGTTGCAGCGCCACCGATAGCCACACCATGGCGAGCAAGGCCAGCACGCTGCGGGCTAGTGTATGACGGCGTTGACGTAAATAATGGAGCATGGGTAACTCTCTGTCGGATCCGCTACGCCCTTCGATTTCACTCAGGACAGGCTTGATCCGACCTACCTTGATCCGATCCGCATAGCTTTTCTATCCTACTTCTTAAATTACGGCCTCGCAAGAGGTGACACTCACCGAATAGGGAGGCACTGGCCAATGGAGCCGGGACCGCACAGTGTTTGATCTGGCCAAATGGCGTTTTCCAGATTCGCGGCGCTGAGATCAACGCCCTCCAGATTCGCCCCGGTGAGATCGGCGTAGGACAGATCCACGCCGCTGAGATGTGCATTAGTGAGATTAGCGTTACGCAGGTTCACGCCCTTCATGTTCGCCCGGCTCAACTCGGCATTGCTGAGATCGCTGGAGTTGAGGTTGCTGTAAGAGAGGTCATTGCCCGGCATTTGCGTTTGACGCAGATCCGCGCCGCTGAGATTGGCGTTTCGCAGTATGGCGCCGCGCAGATCCTGCCCGCTGAGCGCGGCCCCTTCCAGCGCGCAGTTACTCCAGTTCACGCCCGGACGCGGTGGAGCCTGGCACTCCGAGGCGGGATTGGGAGTAATGCTCGGGTAATAATAGGCCAGCAGGCCCACCCCTCCCAGCAGAACCAGTGCGATGAGCAGTTGCGGCAGATAACGTTCCCGCCGCGGAGCCGCAACACTGCGCAGATGAACCTTGGTCAAACGATGCTGGACAAGCTCGACGGGTTCGGGTTGACGGCGGTCGCTGAACCGGCGCCGCTGCCGGGCAAATTCCCCTGCGCCTTCCGCACGATCGCGCCGGTCCATACCGCTGCGCTCATCCTCCCAGCGCCGTGCATCCTTGAGCCGCTGCAGCCGCTCGTCTTCATCGGCCTGAGCGCCCGGCCCGTGGAAGACAGACGGGAACAGCTGGGGAAATGCCGACAATGGCTGCCATTCCTCCCTGTCCGCGCTCAACTCATCACCTTCGTGAACCCGGCCAAGCAAGATATAACGGCTTACCAGACCCGCTGGAAAGGGGCCCCGCACCTGCCCGCCACGGCGGGTATACCATAATCGTTTTGCCTGCATCGTAGTCGTTCAAACTGGATTAGTAACTCCTATACTGTTGTGCAAAATAAGTGCCAAGAAAATGGCTTTTTGCCGTCAAGCTCCGTGCTGAATAGCCGATAATGTATCCAAAGGGTAAACAAAATGGTTTCCTTATATAGTAGTGTGAACACCTCCCAAGGGCCGCAGGGCACTGGCAGTGCAGTACCCTTCACCCCCTCGATAACCTCGGGGGACACCCCTGCTATTCTGCGCTCCTGGCAGATAGGGCAAATCTTTGCCGCGGAAGTACTCGCTCCCGCGCAGGACGGCGTCACCCTGCTGCGGATCAACGGCGCGCTGATGAGCACTCAGACCACCCTGCCACTCACCCCTGGACAAACCCTCCAGGTAAAGGTCATCGCCACCGGTACACCGCCGGTGCTGCAGATCATTACGCCGGAGACAACGCTAGCCCCCACGATGGCCGATACACTCAGCCAGTCGCTGCGCGCCGCGCTGCCGAGGCAAGCCCCCTTGTCCCCCTTGTTGGCGAATCTCGTCTGGCTGGCGCAGACAAAAAACAGCAGCGTATCCGGCTTGCCGCCTGCCGTGATGGAGACTGCCCGGCAAGTATTCAGCACCTTGTCTACGCCCCAGGATCTCTCGACAGGCGCCGGCCTGTCGGCTTCATTGCAGCGCTCCGGCCTGTTTTTGGAAGCTCGTCTGAGTCAGGCGGATACCACTACACTGGAAACCGATTTCAAGGCCGGATTATTACGCCTGCGCGAGGTCCTGCTCACCACAGAGGCAACGGCATCCGCGCCGGGCAAAACGTCGCAGACAAATCCTGTCCAAACACTCCCTCAGACTGGGACAACCGTTGAAACACGCGTTCATGTTCAAGCACCCATAGCGCCGCCTTCAGACTCAGCAACGTCCGCCCCACCCCCCCTGCGCGGCGCGCCGGTGCATGCGCAGCCGGTAACCGGCCCAACACTCGCCGAGGCCGGGTTGCGGGCCGAGCCCGCTGCTGAGCTGTTAAATCAGGTCCAGGGAGGCCTTGCCCGCGTGCAGCTCAGCCAATTGGCCAGCCTTCCAAACAGTGATTCCAGTCCGCCTGCGTGGGTCCTCGAATTACCCGTGCGACACGCGGGCGAGTCTCACGTCATTCAAGTGCGCATCGAGGCCGACGACCCATCGTCTCACCCGGAGCAGGCCGGGCAGGAGCGGAAGGATTGGTCAGTCACGCTGGCGTTGGATCTTAAAGGGCTGGGACCGCTACATATAAAGGTAAGTCTACGCGAAGAAAAGGTATCGGCCTCGTTCTGGGCCGACCAGGGGGAGACCGTCGAACTCCTGACCCAGCACCTCGACCAGTTACGCAATCAAATGAACAAAGCCGGTCTGAATGTTGCATCCATCAGTTGTGCCACAGGGTGCAGGCCACCGCCACGAAACAACCACGGGTCTCCTCCCCTGCTGGACATCAAGATATGAGTACCGTGTCTGACCGCCCGCCGGACAAGGTCGTGGCGCTGCGCTATGAGGGCGTGGGTGCGCCGCGGGTCACCGCCAAGGGAGAAGGCCTGGTCGCGGAAAAGATTTTGGAGCTTGCCAAGGAGCACCATATTCCACTCCACGAAGACCCGAATCTGGTCGCCGTGCTGGCAAAACTGGAGCTAGGTGATGAGATTCCCGTGGCTTTGTACAGGGCCGTGGCGGAGGTCATCGCCTTTGCCTACATGGTGAGTGGTAAGGTGCCCATTCGCACTTGAGAAGTGTAACGTGGCATGCATAACTCAAGAAGTGGTAATCTCAGCCGCTAATATGTTAAGAAATGGTAAAGAGTTGTATGAATCAGCATATTCCCCTAGTATGTCGGCATTTTGACATCAGGGCAAAAAGGTAAGACGACATGGCTATCCGATATTCGACAACGAGATTTTACGGAGGGACGTGTGTTGGCTAGCGAGACGGGCCAGAAGCGACTTGCGGACGTGCAGCAGCGGCGTATCCTGATCATAGATCATGAGCCCGAGCATCGCGCGCACCTGACCCGTATGCTTGAAGACGGGGGCTTTCAAAATATCCTCACGGCTCCCAGCGGACATCAAGCGCTGTCCGTGCTGCAGCTCAGTCTGCAAGAGGGGCAGAGCGATATCCAGGCCGTATTGTTGCACACCCGGTTGCCGGACATGGACGCCTACAGCCTGTGCCGCCGCCTGCACGAGCATGCGGACTTGGGCACGATTCCTATTCTCCTCCTGAGCCCGCCGGCCGCCGATCAGGCCGACATTATCCGTTCCGGCTATACCGTCGGCGCCACCGACATCCTGTTTGACCCCATCCCGCCGACCGAACTGTTGCCGCGCCTCACCACCTCACTGTTTCTCAAAGTGGAGCGCGATCTGCGCAAACTCCGGGAAAAGGAACTGCAAACCGAACTGGTCAATTACAAGGCCACCGAAGCGCGCCTGGAGTATCTGGTCGCCCACGATGATCTCACCGGTCTCTACAATCGCAGACGCCTGGAACAACTGCTGGAGCTTTCCGTCATCTCCGCGCACCACCATCAGCGCACCGCTGCCTTGTGTTATCTGGATCTCGATCAATTCAAGGTCATCAACGACAGCGAAGGCCATAATGCCGGCGACAACCTGCTGGTGCACGTGGCGGCGATCTTAAGGGACCTGTTAGGGAATCACGCCACCATTGCGCACATCAGCTCCGATGAATTTGCCGTGCTGTTGGATAACACCACCGAGCACATCGCCATGGAAACTGCCGAGGCGATACGCCTAGCCATGGATGAATTCAAATATCAAGCCGGCAAAAAGACGTACTACATCGGCGTCAGTATCGGCGTGGCGATGATCTACCCGCGCGACAAGGTCACCGCCAGTGAGATCCTGGCCCAGGCCGACCAAGCCTGCTACATGGCCAAGGTGAAGGGCCGCAACCGCGTGCACAAATACAACTCCGGCGACAGCGTGATGCACGCGCTGCAAAGCGATGTCTACTGGGGCCCGCAGATTCGTCACGCCCTGACCCATGACCGCTTCCGTTTAGTCTTTCAGCCCGTGTTGCAGCTCTCGGATGACAAGATCACTCACTACGAGGTGTTGATCCGCATGCTGGGCGACGAGGGTCAACTGATCGAGCCCGGCAATTTCATTCCGATCGCCGAGCGGATGGGACTGATTCAGGAAGTTGATTTCTGGGTTATCGGCGCCGCGCTGGACTGGCTGCACAACCTGCCCGCGCACCTCTCTCATCTCGCCGTCAACATCAATCTCTCCAGCCAGGGTCTGGCCGACCCGGCCCTGCTCCCGCTGCTGCGCGACAAGCTGCACGTCACCGGCGTGGACGCGCGGCGCATCACATTTGAAATCACCGAGACCGCGGCGATCGCCAACATCGGCCAGACCCGCAAGGTGGTGGAACAGATCCGCGCACTGGGCTGCCAGTTCGCCCTGGACGACTTCGGCGCCGGGTTTAACTCCTACAATTACCTCAAGCACTTCCCCGTGGACTACCTCAAGATTGACGGCATCTTCATCGTCAATCTCGTGAACGACCCGGTGGATCAAGCCTTGGTGAAATCCATGATCGAGATCGCCCACACCCTTGGCAAAAAGACCGTCGCCGAATTTGTAGAGACAGCCGAGGCGCTGAAGCTGCTAAAGGAATACGGCGTGGATTACGCCCAGGGACATTATCTGGGCAAGCCGCAGGCGGCGTTGGTGCGGTATTAAAATCGAAAGAAACCCTGATTCATCGCTCAAGCCCTATAGATCCCGTTGCGAAGCTACATGACAGGATGTCTGTCATTCCGAGGGCCTATCGTCTCTACTTTAACGTTTTCGTTATCTGTCTTTCTTGGGGTGTGAGTGGCGGGATTTTATCCCACATATTTTTTACCTGCGCGCGCTGTAACCACGAAGCAGTTATGTGCTTAGCTAAAGCTGCTATTAAATGCGACGACTGTAAAATGATCGCAAATAAATAGGGTTAGAAATGGATAACAAAAACGTATAGGGAGTATTTCTGTTTTCAGCAACCCTTGGAGCAGGCGTTTGGGTAAGCATTTCCTCACTTACAGGCCAACGAACGAAGCCCAGTGGTAACCATCACGATCACAAAAAAAGGCTCCACGAGGTGTCGCGGCCGAATGAATTCGGCCCTACGGTTTAATTGGTTGCGGAGGTGTGGCGGTGTAACATGGCGATGAGTTCCGCCTCGCCGCGGGCCAGGCCGCAGGTGGACATCAGCTCTTCGACATCGGCGCCTTTATGAGCGAGTTTGATGGCAGGGTCGTAGGTCTGCGTGATCGGGTCGCGCAGGTCCAGATGATCCTGACGTTCGCTTAGGTGGGTGATGCGGTCCTCGCTCTGGGTAAGACGCGGCCAGGCCGCGCTCATCTCACCCTTCAGTACGGCCAGTTCCTGTTGCAACCTGCTGAATTCCTGTTTGCCTACTAGTTCGCGGGCATTGGCGCGCCACAGCAGCACGCACATCACCAGGGTGAGCAGACCGCTGCATGCTATGGCACTTAGATACAGAATGTTCATGAACGTTACCTCGTGCTCAGCGACTATTAAGCATATTCATCTATGTGTGGATCTTTGTTCTCGCCGGATTCCGGTTCGGGCTTTCTTTGCTGCGGGCCTTTGCGCGGCGGGTTGCGCTCGGCTAATGGTTCGCGCTTTCGGATGGGCACGACGGAGTGCAACGGGTTTATATCCCTCACATCTACCATGGCGTAATCCTCCGGCGTCACGTTATAACGCCTGCATCTCCTTCAGCTCATCGGCGGAGAGCAGCTTGTTGAGGTCCACCAGGATCAATAAATCTCCCTCCCGGCTGGATACTCCTTGAATGAATCTGGAGCTTTCGTCGTTGCCGACGTTGGGGGCAGTCTCGATCTCCGACATGCGCACGTCCACCACCTCGGCGACGGAGTCCACCAACATGCCCATCACTTGCTGTTCGATCTCGGTGATGACGATGCGGGTGGCGTCATCCACTTCGCGCGGCTCGAGGCCGAAGCGCTTGCGGGTGTCTATGACCGTCACCACGTTGCCGCGCAGGTTGATGATGCCCAGGACATAGCCCGGCGCGCCGGGTACCGGGGCGATCTCCGTCATGCGCAGCACCTCCTGCACCTGCATGACATTGACTCCGTAGGTTTCGTTGTCCAGACGGAAAGTCACCCACTGCACTAGCGGGTCTTCAGCTCTCATGGCGGCATGGCTCATACGTTATCCTCACTTTAAATTACTAATCGGCCTTACTATGGTTGAAAACTAAGCATTATCTATGCCAAAAAGCCACTTTTAATGGCCTGATTGTGCTTCCCCGGTGGCCAGCAGGGTGGCCAGATCATCAGCTTCCAGCAGGGCGCACATACGGTCTTTTACTATTCCGGCGAGCCAGGGGCGTACACCTAGTGCAGTGCGCCAGCGTACCTGATCCGGATGTAAGGTCACGACCTCCGAGACCGACTCGCAGGCCAGCCCCCATTCGCCGCCGGCAATCAAAACAATGTAATGATGTTCGGGTGGGGATGTTTGCTTGGACATAACGATCTGCGACGTATCTACGACCTTGACTTGCCTGCCGAGATGGGGCACCAGACCCAGAAACGAGGGGCTGTGCCCCGGCATAGGGGTGATGGAGGAAGACCATGGCGTGATTCCGTTCAACTTAAAGAGCGGTATTCCCAGGGTGAGTCCTGCAGTCTTAAACAGGAGACACTGAAACGGTGCTTGCGCCCAGGCCGGCGCGCCCTCTAGGAAGACTGTTGGTTCGGCATGAGCCACTTCGTGCTGTGGTTCAGGCGCGGGCTCTGTCGTCAGTTTTGCTGGTTCGGACACAGCGGGAGGTGCAGCGGCTGGCATCTCGGGCCGTAACAAGGATTCCAGGTAGGCGGTAAGTGCGGCCTGGGGTTCTGCATACGTTTGAGTTGAAATTTCTTTCAGCATGATGGGTTCGCCCTAAGAACTCTGAAAAAGTCATCCATGACATTTTTCAGAGACGAAAAATGAAAAGTGTGATTTTCTTTTTTCTTCATTTTTTAATCACTTTCGTGATTGAAAAATGGCGGTGCATCCCTGCGCCGCGGGAACCTCTGCCTTAATCAGAGGTTCCCCATCTTGGGTTACAGCGGTCTCGCCCAGCAAGGTATCCAACAACGCTGCATAGGCGATGGAACCGCGCGTCTGGGGGTTGCTCAAGGGAAGCGGCGCTCCGGTGCGGCTCGCCTCTCTAAACTGTGTGTCCACCGGGATCTCGGAGATCCAGGTCTCGCGGTACTTCTGCCGCAACAGGCTGAGGCTTTCCACTCCGGCGCGGGTGCGGCGGTCGAACAGGGTCGGCACGATGGTGTAGACCAAGGGCAGCTTGCGCGCGCGGGTAATCATGGCGAGGGTATGTAACATGCGCTCCAGTCCCTTGAGCGCGAGAAATTCGGTCTGCACCGGGATCAGCAAGTGCTCACAGGCGGCGAGGGCATTGACCATCAATACTCCCAGCATGGGCGGGCAATCCAGCAACGCATAGTCAAATTCGTTCTGTACCTCCGCCAGGGCGCGCGCGACGATGAGACCCATCCCGTCCTGACCGCTCAGTTGCCGGTCGAGGGTGGCCAGGCCTGTGCTGGCCGGAAGGACGCTGATGTGGTTGAACCGGGTCGGCCTAATCGCCTGCGCGACACGCTGTTTGCTCAAACCCGCCGCATCTTTATGTTGGAACAATGTGTACAAACTCGTCTCGACGGCGTCCGGGTCGTGACCAAAATAGCTGCTGAGCGAACCGTGCGGGTCCATATCCACAAGCAGCGTGGAACAGCCGCGCGCAGCCAACAGGCCGGCCAGGCTGATGGCGGTAGTGGTCTTGCCTAC
>DATMXC010000266.1:0-2550 GCA_035561915.1 Gammaproteobacteria bacterium | reverse complement strand
CTCGGGCGCACTGGCGTTGTAATGAGTGAGACCACACTCAATATGATAGCTGTAGACCTTGTCTGCCTCCACGGGTTCGCCGCTCCCGGCTAAATGATCGAGCGTCATAGCGTAACCGATCTCCTTGAGCAGCCGCAGTTCAAAGATGCGCAGCGCGCGCTCCTCGCATTCACCCTGCGCCAGACCGGCGAGGGTGGCGAGATAGTCCTGAAACAGAGCGGGGTGCGGGTCATGCCGATGTAACAGCCGCAGCAACAATTCATTCATATAAAATCCGCTCATGGTGAGGCGGCCGGAGATCCCTAGCCTCGCCCCATCCGCCTCGCAACCCGTGAGCGTGACAAGCTCGGTACGCCCGTTCCAGGAGATGAGCAGCGGTTGAAAGGGTTGCAGCATCCCAGCCAAACGCGACTTCGCCGCGCGCACCCCTTTTGCCACCAATGCCACGCGGCCATAGTCGGCGGTGAAGGCCTCGATGAGCGCGCTGGTATCACGGTACGGCCGCTGGTGCAGCACGTAGGCGGGTTGAAGTTTTATGCGGACGGTGTTCACTAAGAGGTGACCTTAATCGAAGCCCAAACTCGCCAGCGCCTGCTCACTGTCTGACCAGTCTTCCTTGACCTTTACCCACATCTGCAAAAATACTTTACTCTCAAACTGCTTTTCCATATCGAGGCGCGCCTGCCGGCCGATCTCCTTGAGACGCTTTCCGCCATCGCCGATCACGATGGCTTTTTGCCCGCTGCGCTCTACCCAGATGATGGCGTCAATGTGCAGCACGGCATCCTGGTGGGAAAATTTCTCGATCTGCACCGTGGCCGCATAGGGCAGTTCCTGTCCCAGACTCTGCATCAATTTTTCGCGTATGAGTTCGGCTGCGAGGAAACGTTCGCTACGGTTAGTCACCTGATCTTCAGGGTAAAAGGCCTCCCCCGGCGGCAATAGGCTCCTCACCTTTTCCTCCAATAGCGCCACGCTGTGGCCGCTGCGGGCGGCGAGCGGAATGATGTGGGTGAAATCCATTTTACCGGAAAGCGTTTGTAAAAAAGGCAACAGGGCCGTCTTGTCGCTGATCTTGTCCACCTTATTGACCACCAGGATCACCGGGACACGGACGGTCTTGAGTATCTCGCAGACGTGTTCATCCTCCGGCGTCCAACGCATGGCCTCCACCAGAAACACCACCACGTCCACGTCACTGAGGGCGCCTTTGGCGGCGCGATTCATGTAACGGTTCATAGCGCGCTTGCCACCCCGGTGCAGTCCCGGCGTATCCACGTAGACCACCTGCGTGCCGTGTTCGGTTTTAATGCCCAGAATAGCGTGGCGCGTAGTCTGCGGGCGGCGCGAGATAATGCTGATCTTCTGGCCAAGTATGTGGTTAAGCAACGTGGACTTCCCCACATTGGGCCGCCCTACTATGGCGACGTGGCCGCAATGCGCCAGCATCCTAACAGCCTGCTGAAAAACGCGCTGAGGGGCGCATCGCGGCGTTGGAAACGGGCTCAAAATGCGGGTCCGCGAAGCGGTAGACTATTTGTAAACTCCGCTTTTTCGCCCGTTTCCGCCTTGCGCTGCATCCCCTGATCACGTTTTTCAACAGGCTGTTACCTCGCTTCCAGTAATGTAAGCATCTTTTCTGCGGCGTCCTGTTCGGCGCGCCGCCGGCTGCTGCCGGTGCCTTGTGTGGACTCGCGGCCCTGCACGAAGCATTCCATTCGAAAAGTTTGTGCGTGCGCCTCGCCGGAGATTTCCAGCACATTGTAGAGCGGCGGCGGCAATCTACGCGACTGTAGATATTCCTGGAGACGAGTCTTGGGGTCCTTCAGATCCGTGCTGGGCGAGGCGGCATCGAGGCGTTCACGATACAGTGACACGATCATTTCACGGCACGCGGCGAATCCTCCGTCCAGATATACCGCGCCGATCAGGGCCTCGAGCGCATCGGCCAACGTGGAGGCACGGCGGTGGCCGCCGCTCTTCTGCTCGCCCTGACCGAGAATGAGATGCTGGCCCAGTTCCAGGTCCCGCGCGAGGTGCGCCAGCGTTTCCTCCTTGACGAGACTCGCGCGCAGCCGGCTCAACTCGCCTTCGTGCGCCCGCGGAAATCGCTGATAAATCTCTTCGGCGATGATGAAGTTCAAGATCGCGTCACCCAGAAATTCCATCCGTTCATTGTTTATACTGCCCGCGCTGCGATGGGTTAAAGCAGCTTCGAGCAGCGTGCCGTCGGTGAAACGGTAGCCGAGCTTTAATTTATCTGCAGCACCGCTCAACGGCCGGTCAGCTCCACGCTGTCGTCAAACTTGGCCACTATATCAACATTGCCGATGAACGATTCGCGCGCCTCGTATTTGATCCGCACCCGAGCCCGGCCGGAACCCGCCTTGATCTCGATATCCTTGGGGGTAAGGCGCCGCACCTCGTTGATGTCGAGACGCCTGCTGAGCAGCGTCATGATTTCAGGCGCGGACTTGGAGCCCAGTCCCGCCTCGCTTTTGAGTGATTGCAGGCTAGAGACGATCTTAAAATTCTCCAGATAAAGCGGAA
>DATMXC010000265.1:0-10939 GCA_035561915.1 Gammaproteobacteria bacterium | reverse complement strand
AGCTATCGCAATGTCGCACACCACTACGATCTCGACGAGTGGCTGTTCCGCCACTTTCTCGATCAGGACATGCAGTATTCGTGCGCCTATTTTTATAAACCCGGAATCAGCCTGGAGGAGGCGCAGCGCGCCAAGTGCGCGCACATCCTGCGCAAGCTCGACCTCTCCCCTGGACAACAGGTGCTGGACATCGGCAGCGGCTGGGGCGGACTCGCCCTTTATCTCGCCGAGCACGCGGGGGTCAAGGTCACCGGCCTTACCCTGTCACGCGAGCAACTCCGCGTAGCGCAGCAGCGCGCCCGCGAACGCGGCCTGCAAGGGCGCGTGGAATTTCTGTTGCGTGATTACCGCGAACACAGCGGCGCTTATGATCGCATCGTGAGCGTGGGGATGTTCGAGCACGTCGGCGCGCAACATCATCGTCATTACTTCGAGCAGATGCGCGGGCTGTTAAGTTCGGAAGGGGTTGCGTTACTGCATACCATCGGCCGTTACACCCCGCCCGGCGTCACCAACCCGTGGATACTCAAACATATCTTCCCCGGCGGCTATGTTCCGGCGTTGTCCGAGCTCAACCGCGGCATTGAGGAGAGTGGCCTCATCACCTGCGACGTCGAGATCCTGCGCCTGCACTACGCCCTGACGCTGGGGGCCTGGCAGCAACGCTTTCAGACACGGCGCGCAGAAATCGTCGCGCGTCTGGGTGAGCGTTTTTGCCGGATGTGGGAGTTCTATCTCGCCGCCTGCGAAGGTTCTTTCCGCTGGCGGGATCTCGTGGTGTTCCAACTACAATTGACGCAGCGGCTCGATGTGCTGCCTATTACGCGGGATTATCTTTACAGCGAGGAAGAGCACACTCAAGCGGCCGCCATAATGCACGCGGCGCAGCAGGGGTAAGTGTTAAAACCTCAAGCGAGCAGCCGCACGCAATTACGTCCCTCTGATTTGGCCTGATACAAGGCGCTATCGGCCTTCTCGAACAGCTTCTGCTCGTCATCTTCACCGTTCAGAAACGACACTCCCATACTGACGGTCATGTTAATCAGCTTGTTGTTGTAATCGCACTCGGACAACTCCACCGTATGACGGATGCGTTCGGCCAGCAACAGGGCGCCATCCGGCGTGGTGTTGTTCAACAACACGGTAAATTCCTCACCGCCGTAGCGGAACAGAATATCCGTGGACCGGATACATTCCGTTACGCGCTCCGCCAAAGACTTTATCGCCACATCACCCGTCGCGTGACCGTAGGTATCGTTGATCGTCTTGAAATTGTCTATATCCATGATGATAAAGGACAGCGGCGTCCCATAGCGGCGGGCAATCTCGACCTCGCGCCTGAGCACCACGTTCATCGTCGCCCTGTTATTGACCCCGGTCAGTGGATCCTTAAACGCCGCCTGCAGCGCATCGTGATAGAGCAGGGCGTTTCGCAACGGATAAACCAGGCCGGCCAGCAGGCTTTCGATCAACTGAATCTCGGCTTCGGAAAACCGCTTTTTCCGGGTGAAGGTCAGCTCGCCTAAAGACTGCCCGAGCAGCAACAACCGGTAGGCACAGGAGTGGCGCGCAGGTTCTCCCAGGCTCAGGTCAATACCCTGAGCCGGGTTGCGGTAAGAGACATGGTTGTGAGCGACCGTAGCCTGCACCTCGGCGGCGAACAGCTCGATCAGCTTGCTGACCTCTAGAGTCGTCTGTAACACGCCAGTGATTTTCAAGGTCTTTTCCTGTACCTGCGGCCTCGGCGCGGTTGTCGCATCAGCGCCTAAGATATAAGCTTCAGGATTATATCCTCTATTACCCGATGCAGCAGAGTGTGATATCGCCATAACTTAAACCTCATTAGTAACTTAGCCCAAACTTAAGCGAAAAGTATGCCAACCATGGGTTTATATACATTTTATTATTATTCAATAAGTTACATATTGCATTGATAGTAGGTGGTCAGATTTGTCAAAAAACTGACGGCGCAAAATCCCGAATCATTGCCGCATCCACATAAATTCGCCGCTTCTCATTGCCTTACGTGCGTCTACCGAGCAGACCCAACATTGTTCTGTCCATTCTCTCGCACCTACCAGCACTATCGCACTCACCATTGGAAAGCACTAAACCGAAATAATCTTTTTTTATCATCTGCTCAGCACTGGTCAGCCTTGATTGCGCGCGTTAGACATGTTAGCTTTCTAGCGCTGTGAACCTTTCTCGAACTCTTCAGAGGAGTATAGCGATGATAAAGAAAATCCTCATATTTTTAAGTGCTGCTGTGTTTGCCGCCGGTCTGGCCGGATGTCAAAAAGCGGATATGGACAAGTCCAGCGAAACCACGGACAAAGCCGGAGAAATGATGGAACAACCCAAAGACGCTACGGGCGGTGGAACGCCGGCTCCGGCGCCAGCGGAGCCAGCCGCACCTGCGGCACCCGCTCCAGATGCCCCGGCGGGCGGCAGTCAGTAGGATCCTCTCTGTTGTCTGATGGTTGGCAGAGATCCTCTGCCAACCATCTCAGTTTTTACATTGGCGCGCCGAGTCTAACGGCGCTCTAGAATCCTTAGTGATTTGTACACGACTTACCCATGTCTGTCTCAACCCCTGGCGATCCTCCCGACGATACCGCGCTTAATACCGCGGCCGCTGCGGTAGGCGCAGCACTGAAACAGCGCGGTTTGATGTTAACCACCGCCGAGTCATGCACCGGGGGCTGGGTCGCTCAAGTAATCACCGCCGTACCCGGCTCCTCGGACTGGTTCGAGCGCGGCTTTGTCACGTACACCAACACCGCCAAACAAGAGATGCTGGGGGTGGCGCAGGGCACACTGGAAAAATTCGGCGCAGTGAGTGAAGAAGTGGTGCGCGAGATGGCCGGCGGTGCGCTCAAACACAGTCACGCCAAAGTGAGTCTGGCGGTCAGCGGCATCGCGGGTCCTGGTGGGGGAACACCCCTCAAGCCGGTCGGCACCGTGTGTCTCGCCTGGGCGGCCAATAGAGCGCCCGCGCGTAGCCGCGTTGAGCATTTTTCCGGCCATCGTGAAGCGATACGCCGCAAGGCCGTATACGTAAGCCTGCAAGGCATGCTGGATTTTATAGTCTCGACGTACCCGGAGGCCTGAATGCCTGCAGAGGTTGCAGCCCCTATGCCGACGCAACGCCTGTTCTTCGCACTGTGGCCGCAGCAAGAATTGCGCGAACAGTTGGCCAGGCTTGCGCGCGATGTGCCTGCACACGGCCGTCCGGTGGCTGATCACAATCTGCACCTTACCTTGGTATTCCTCGGCAATATCACTGAGGATACGCGCAACTGCCTAAGCGCCGCAGCCGCCGAACTGCATGTTCCACGCTTCACGCTAACGCTGGATCAGCCCGGCTACTGGCCAAAGCCTCGCATCGTGTGGCTGGGGGCCAGCCACATTCCCAACGCACTCCTGGCGTTGGTTGACGGCCTGAACGCTGCACTGACGAAATGCGGACTGACCCCCGAAAGTCGCAGCTATCAACCGCACATCACCTTGCTGCGCAAGGCGGACCGGCCGAAAGGGGAACTCCTCGTACAACCGCTCGAATGGAAGGCTGAGAGTTTTTGTTTGGTCGAATCGAGCAACGAAACCAATGGGGTGGTATACCGTATCCTCGGCTCGTGGAATCTAGACTAAGAACTTATCCATAAATAATTTACCGCAGAGGACGCAGAGGAATACCCTCAAGAAGGCTTTGTTTCTCCTCCGCGGCCCTCCGTGGTGAAACCTTTTCATCACAAGGGGCAGCATGGGAACTGTTTTTGGATATGCTCTATGCTGTTTCCACCGGTGTATCCGGACTATTGCCCCACTCCGACCACGCGCCGGGGTAGCCCTTGACGCGCGGATAGCCCAGCGCCTTCAGTACCACAAAAGTGTGCGAGGAGCGGTGATGGGTTTGGCAATAGACGATGACCTCCTTGTCCGGCGTCACACCCAGCTTCTCATACAGCGCGCGCAGTTCCTGCACGGGCTTGAGACGGAGGTCGCTGCCAAGGGCTTGCGTCCAGTCCAGATTGACGGCGCCGGGGATGTGCCCACCGCGCTCGGCGCGTTTGTCTGTACCGCGGTACTCACCCGGCGTGCGCGTGTCGAGCAAGACCACACCAGGGTCTTGCAGATGCTCCAAAATATAGGCCTTGTCCGCCCTGGCGCCTTCACCCAGCACCGCATGATAGTCGCCGGGCGTGCTTGAAACGGCGCCGCCCGTCACCGGATACCCTGCAGCCAGCCAGCTCCGCAAGCCGCCATTGAGCAACGAAGCATGCCTGTGGCCGATGACTTCCAGAGTCCACAACAAACGGCAGGCCTTCCCACCCCCCTCATCGTCATAGGCCACGACGTGCTTGTCCGGCGTTAGCCCCAGACCCGACAAGACCTTGCTTAGCTGCGCGTCATCCGGCAACAGCCCCATTACGGGCGGACGGGCAGCGACCAGTTGCGCATAGTCCAGGTTCACGGCACCGGGGATGTGTTGGCGAGCAAAGCTTTCCGGCTTGCTCAAGTCAACCATCAACAAGCCCTGTACCCCGAGATGCGGGTGTAACTCTGCGGGTTCGAGAATGAGAGGTAAATATGCGGGCATGGCGCTTCTCCTTAATTTCTAATGGGTACTTCTAAAAATAGTGGATTTTGTCTTTAGGCAAGGCGGAATTCTGCGAGAAAGCGGAGTGTACACGCCAGTACATGAGCATTTCGAGCAGAATTCCAACGCAGCATAAAGACAAAAGACGCATTTTTAGAGGTACCCTAATGTTACTATCTTACTTCAAGATCGAGTAGAAAACCTGGGGCTTGATTTTTCGTGGCCGTACCCCAACACGTAACCCTGAACCGCCTAACCCAATGAGCCAACTATGACAGTCACTGCACACAAAGAAACCCTGGGCTTCCAGACCGAGGTTCGGCAATTGCTGAGCCTGATGATTCATTCGCTCTATAGCAACAAAGAGATCTTCCTGCGGGAACTCATCTCCAACGCCTCCGACGCCATCGATAAACTGCGCTTTGAGGCCCTCGCCGATGAGGCGCTGTATGACGGTGACAGCGATCTCAAGATCCATGTGTGTTATGACAAGGCGGCCCGCACCGTGACCATCACCGACAACGGCATCGGCATGACACGCGCCGAAGTGGTGGACAACATCGGCACCATCGCAAAATCAGGCACCAAGACCTTTCTTGAAAAGCTCACTGGCGACCAGGCCAAGGACGCCCATCTTATCGGCCAGTTCGGCGTCGGCTTTTACTCCTCTTTTATCGTCGCCGACCGGGTCACGCTCATCACCCGTCGCGCCGGCCTGGGCGCCGAACATGGCGTGCGCTGGGAATCCGTGGGCGAGGGCGACTACAGCATCGAGACCATCGAAAAACCTACGCGCGGCACAGAGATAATTCTGCATCTTCGCCCCGACGAAGACGAATTCCTTGACGGCTTCAGGTTGCGCAACATCATCCATAAATATTCCGATCACATCACCGCCCCCATCCTGATGCCCAAGGAAGGCAAAGACGCCTCCGTCGAGGAGACGGTCAATCGCGCCTCGGCCCTGTGGGCGCGCCCCAAGGCCGAAATCAGCGCCGACGAGTACAACGAATTTTACAAACACATCGCCCACGATTTTGAAAACCCGCTCGCCCATATTCACAGCCGCGTGGAAGGCAAACAGGAATACACCCTGTTGCTTTATATCCCTTCCCGCGCGCCGTTCGATCTGTGGGAACGCGACAGCCGCCACGGCATCAAGCTCTACGTGCGGCGCGTGTTCATCATGGAAGACGCCCAAAATCTCATGCCGCGCTATCTGCGCTTCGTGCGTGGCGTGATTGATTCCAACGATCTGCCGCTCAACATCTCGCGCGAGATCCTGCAAGGCAGCAAGGTGGTGGACGCCATCCGTGCGGCGGCGGTGAAGCGGGTACTGGATCTGCTGGAAAACCTGGCTGCCAATGAGCCGGAAAAATACGCTACGTTCTGGAAGGAGTTCGGCCGTGTGCTCAAGGAAGGCCTCGTAGAAGACCACGCCAATCGCGAACGCATCGCCAAGCTGCTGCGCTTTGCCTCGACCCACAAGGATACCGATACGCAAGACGTGTCGTTCACTGACTACATCGCGCGTACGAAGGAAGGTCAGGAAACCATCTACTACCTCACCGCCGAAAGCTTTAATATGGCCAAGCATAGTCCGCATCTCGAATTGTTGCTACAAAAAGGCATCGAGGCGCTACTTATGTACGAACCGGTGGACGAATGGGTAGTGACGCACCTCACCGAGTTCGAAGGCAAACACCTTCAGTCCGTCACTAAGGGCGAGCTCGATCTCGGCAAAATCGAGGGCGCAAGCGACACCGAGCAACAGAAAAAGACCGCAGATGAATTCCAGGGCGTGATCGAACGCATCAAGACCGCTCTCGGCGACCGGGTGAACGATGTGCGCGTAAGCCACCGCCTCACCACCTCGCCCGCGTGCCTGGTAAGCGAGGCGCACGACATGGGCGCACACCTTGAGCGCCTGCTCAAAGCCGCCGGGCAGGCAGTCCCGGGCAGCAAGCCTATTCTGGAAATAAATGTGGAGCACCCGCTCGTCGTGCGCATCACCAAAGAAACCGACAACGACCGCTTCGCCGACTGGGCACACATCCTGTTTGACCAGGCGCAGCTCTCCGAAGGCGCCCAGCTTGAAGACCCGGCGGCCTTCGTGCGCCGATTGAATCAGCGCCTGATGGAACTTGGTGCATAATTCTAGTTAGCCTTGCCTTATGATGTACCCATGCCCCTCATGTGGCCAGGAATCTATTGGCACTTGGCACAAATTCAAAGCTTCAAGCACTTTTCCTGCATCGTGCTCACATTGTGGGGCGCTCTCTTTCGTCTCAGGGTGGGCTCATGCGGCGAGCAGTCTCGTTCTTGAAGTCCTTTTGTGGGGCTCCATCATTTGTGCGCTTTTGCTCAGAGCATGGTCCGCGCTGCTTATTTTTCCTGCTGGCGTTATCCTCTGGAGTTTCGTCATCGGTTACTTCTTTCCTCTCAAACCAACCCATCGGTCTGCTGTCCTTGCAGCTCGCCGCACCGCCGCTTTACAGTTCATCATCGCGGTGGGGGTTATCGTCATCGCCTATTGGCTATGGGGAGCAAAATGACACTTGTTCAGGCTAACAAAGCACTACCTGCCCAGCAGTTGGATCCCGTCCTTACCTTGAGCCGATTTATGCAGCCTATTGGTTCAAACAGAAGATGATAACGCCTTTTCGATCAATGACCGGTCGGCATCCGCAAGCGTCAATGTAAGCGCCGTCTGCTGCGCCTGTGCCGACATTTTTTTCCACGTTTTCCTCACAATCTCGATGAGTTTTTGCTCGTCGTGTTTTTGCGCGAAGTCGGAAAAATAGTGTTCGAGGAAAACGAGGCAGGCGGTGTCTTCCAGCCGTTGCGCCTCGGGGTCGTTTTTGAGGTGGGTCTTTTTCAGTAAATTTTCAACGCGGGCGATGGTTGGCTCATCGTAGCCTGTGCCCTGCATGATCTCGCGCGCAGTTTGGGCATGGAAGCGGGCGAGTGCGGTGCGCCATTGGTGATAGCCGCGCCGGTCCATCGGATAGTTGCTGCGCGGTATCGTCCAGCGCCCGATGTGCTGGCTGCGCGCCGCGAGTCGCAGGGGTTCGGAGGCATCGGGCGCAAGGCGCATGAGCCACGCCGTCATGCGCTCGGCATAGAGCAGCTCTTTTGGATATTCCTTGCCCGCGACGATTTCGTGGTTGGGGTCTGCGCGGTTGAACGCGTCCATGCGTTCAATGGCTGCACGAAACCGTGTGTCTAACACTTTTGTACTATGGGCACTTTTCCTGCCGGAGACTGTAAGGCCCACTGCCGTAAGTCATGATGTACAGCATCCCGCCCATGATGGCGATATTTTTCATGAAACTGTTCATCTGGCTGGCATCACTCCAAAAAGGATGAAATATCAGCGTCACCGGGATGAGGAACAGGAAGATCGCGAGAGCCGCCCAGCGCGCATACAACCCCAGGGCTATCAGCAGCCCGCCACCCAGCTCGACGGCGATCGTCAAGCCCAGTAACAGGCTGGTCAGCGGGATGCCCTTGCTGGCCATGAAGCCGAGTGTCCCGTCCCAGCCAGTGAGTTTTCCGTAACCGGAAAGAATGAAGATGAGTACGAGAAGGATGCGCCCCACCAGGGGGCCATATTGGTTTAATGGCGTGCATATGTTCATGATCCATACTCCTTTGTTTAGGGCGCCTCTAAAAATACGTCTTTTGTCTTTATGCGGCGTTGGAATTCTGCTCGAAATGCTCATGTACTAATGTGTACACTCCGCTTTCTCGCAGAATTCCGCCTTGCCTAAAGACAAAATCCACTATTTTTAGAGGCGCCCTTGAGGTTATTTAGAGAGCCATGCGTTTTCAGTGTACCGGCTCAGGTTAAAAATAAACAGGCCTGCCCGTCGCCTTGTCCCTATCCAGAATATCGAACTTTTTCGCCCACTTGAAATCATACTTCTCAGAATTCATCGCCTTACTCACGATTTTACCCATCAGATTCAGACTTCCCGCCACAAAGAGTGTAGCCCAATCATGAAACGTATGTATCCGATATTAGCCGCCGTCCTGGTGTTGATGGTAAGCCCTCTGTCACACTCGGCCCTGCCCACCGCCGATGGCCAGGGGCAACCCCTCCCCACTCTCGCCCCCATGCTGCAACAGGTCACACCCGCAGTGGTCAACATCTCCACCCGCGGCCGCATGCGCGTACAGGACAACCCGCTGCTGAACGATCCTTTTTTTCGGCGTTTCTTCGATATCCCGAACATGCCGCGTGAGCGCCCGACGCAAAGTCTGGGCTCGGGTGTGGTCGTGGATGCGCAGCGCGGCTATGTGCTGACCAATAATCACGTGATAGCCAACGCCGACGAAATTACAGTCCTCCTGCGCGACGGGCGCAGCCTCAAGGCGAAACTGATCGGCACCGATCCGGAGACGGACGTAGCGGTCATCCAGATTCCGGCCAAAGGGCTTACTGCGCTGCCGCTCGCCGACTCGTCACGCCTGCAGGTCGGTGACTTCGCAGTCGCCATCGGCAACCCCTTCGGCCTGGGTCAAACGGTCACCTCGGGAATTATCAGCGCGCTCGGCCGCACCGGTTTGGGCATCGAGGGTTACGAAGACTTCATCCAGACCGACGCCTCCATCAATCCGGGCAATTCCGGCGGGGCGCTGGTGAATCTGCGCGGCGAACTGATCGGCATCAACACCGCTATCCTCGCGCCCGGCGGTGGCAACATTGGCATCGGTTTTGCGATTCCCATCAACATGGCCCGTGACATCATGACGCAACTGGTCGAGTCGGGTAAGGTGCGCCGGGGACGATTGGGACTCCAGGCCCAGGACCTCACGCCGGAACTGGCGCAGGCCTTCGGCCTGCCCTTGACCGACAAGAATCAGCAAGGCGCCGTCATTGCCCAGGTCACGCCCGGCTCTCCCGCCGCGAAGGGTGGCCTTAAGCCCGGCGACATCGTCACCGCCGTTAATGGGCAAGCGGTGCGTGATTCCGGCACCTTCCGTAACGCCATCGGCCTGTTAAGGGTCGGCAAACAGGTCAAGCTCGATGTCCTGCGTGACGGGCGTACTCAAACCATCGCCGTGGATATCGTTGAACCTCCGTCGGCGCAAAGTGATGACACCCCCGAGGACCCCCGCCTCGCGGGCGTGTTGTTCGGCGCGGTGGATGAGCGTTCCGAGCTGTTCGGAAAAATGGAAGGCATCCCGGTAGTCGAGGTACAACCGGGAAGCCGCGCGGCTGAGGCAGGCCTTCGTCCCGGCGATATCGTCATCGCGGTGAACCGCAACCCCGTGCGCACCTCGCAGGATCTTGCCGATGCGGTCGAGCGGAGCAAAGGCTCACTGCTGCTTAGCATCAGACGTGGCCAAGCCGCCTTGTTTATCGTGATAAAGTAACCATTGCGTTACCAGATATGATGCGCCAGCATATGGCACATGCACGCCGCGGTGTTATGGATACCGCGGCGTCCGTTTGCCTAATTATGCTTTGCTGAAAACCTCGATATCGCCCGGCTTGCGCAGCATCTTGTCCACCTCGCCCCGGTGCTGTTCCTCTTTGTAAATCATGTCACGGACATATTCCTCCAGCCAGACTGAGCGGTCCTTCACCAGATTCAACAGTTCCTGGTACGCCTTTAGGGCCACGCTTTCGTGCTCCAGCGATTCGCGCAGGATATCACCGATGTCGTGCTTGTGGGTTTCCAGCAGCGGACCGATGGACAGTGAGGGATGCGCCCCGAGTTGGGTGATTATCTCACCCGCCTGGTGGGCATGGGCTAAACCCTCGTTCGCTTGCTCGAGCAGCCAACTGACAATCGGAATGCGGTTGTAGCCGTACACCATCAGCGAATAATGACTATAACGCACCACGCCTGCCAGCTCGAGCTCCAGGATCCTGTTCAGAACCTCTACTACAGCCTTCTTATCGAATTCCATATTCATCTCCAAAATAAATTACACTCATTACAAACCGTCGGGGCCAGTACACTTGCTGCTTTGCCCGTTCACGTTCAAACCCGGGCCGGACGCGGTTTTGGACACAGGCAAATTACGAAGCAGTATTGGTTTATTGAAATTGTCATAAAGTAACCTGCGTGGACTACTTGATGCGATGCTCCAGCGTGTGCGGCATACGCGCGGCGTATTGCGCCGTCGCCTCGGCGGAGTAGTAGTAGGCACGGGACTTGGCCGTATCGCCCGCGGTCTTTGCCGCTTCAGCCTTGGCCTGTAACTCCTTGGACACGGCCAGCATGTCCTGGATTAACTGCCCCTCGGCGGGATGTTTAGTGAAGAGCCCCTCGCCCTTATGTTCCTCGTACTCCCCCTCTGCCCAGGCCTGCATGGCAGCGATAG
>DATMXC010000264.1:0-3444 GCA_035561915.1 Gammaproteobacteria bacterium | reverse complement strand
TCTTTGCTGCCGCCCACCATCAGGCAGTAGCCATTGGCCAACCCCCAAACACCACCCGAAGTGCCCGCGTCCATAAAACCGATACCGAGCTTGGCGAGCAGCGCGCCGCGCCGTTCGCTGTCGTGATAGTTGGAGTTGCCGCCGTCCACGATGATGTCGCCCCGCGCCAATTGCGGAATCAATTCCTCTATCATCTGTTCGGTCGGTGCGCCGCTCGGCAACATCAGCCACAAGACGCGCGGTGTTTTGAGTTGAGCAACCGCCTCCGCAGTAGATAACGCCGCGATCAAACCCTCCTCGCGCGCAAGTTGCTGAGTGATCTCCGCCGAGCGGTTGAAACCAGCGACCTCGATGCCGCCCCGGCACAGGCGTCGCGCCATGTTGGCGCCCATCTTGCCCAGACCTATTAGTGCTATTCTCATGATCGCTTCCTCACTTTGCATTATAGTTATGATGGCAAACCAATAATAAGGCGATAATCATGCCAACCTTGTACAGAATAGCTTTATAAAGAGATACTTTCGCAGCAAAATACACTATGCACAAGATTCTCTTCGCAGCCAGCGAGGCACACCCGCTCATCAAGACCGGCGGGCTGGGCGACGTCGCCGGCAGTCTTCCCATAGCGCTGAGCGAACTCGGGCAGGATGTCCGGCTGGTGCTGCCCGCCTACCGTGAGGCGCTGGCGCAGATTGAGGGGTTTCAGGTCATTGCCGCCTTCCAGTGCGCCGACACGGCGGTGCGCATATTAGAAAGTCAACTTCCTGGCAGCCCGGTCCCGGTCTGGCTGGTGGACGCGCCCCACTACTTTGATCGGCCGGGCGGGCCTTACCTCGGTCCCGATGGCCGCGACTGGCCGGACAACGCCGCGCGCTTTGCCGTGTTCGCCCGCGCCGTAACCACCCTCGCGCTTGGCCGGGCGGGCCTCGCTTGGCTGCCCGATCTGGTGCACTGCAACGACTGGCAAACCGGCCTAATCCCCGCCCTGCTGTCCCTTGAGTCCAGCCACCCCGCGACCGTTTTCACTCTACACAACCTCGCCTACCAGGGCTTGTTTTCACGGGAGATTTTTGAATTACTCGGTCTACCCGTTGAGCTATGGGACCCCGAGGCCATGGAGTTTCATGGGCAGTTTTCCTTCATCAAGGGCGGGCTGGTGTACGCCGACCGGCTCACTACGGTGAGTCCCAGCTATGCCGAGGAGATCCGCACTCCTGCGCTCGGTTATGGTCTGGAAGGGCTCCTCAATCACCGCAGTCATGAGCTTAGCGGCATCCTGAACGGCGCTGATTACACCGTTTGGGACCCCTCGCACGATCCCTTTATCGTAAAAAAATATGACTCCAGGACTTTACATCACAAGGCGCTCAACAAGGCCGATCTACAGCAGCGCTTTGAATTACCGGTGTTGAAAGACGTGCCACTGATCGGCATGATTGGGCGGCTGGTGGAGCAAAAAGGTGTGGATCTGCTGTTGGCCGTTCTTCCGCAACTGCTCCGTCATCCCGTGCAATTAGTTCTGCTCGGCAGCGGCGAAGACCCCCTCGAACAGGCCTTGCAAGACTGGGCCAAAGCCCACCCGGAACGCATCGCCGTACATCTCGGTTATAGCGAAGACCTGGCGCATCGCATTGAGGCGGGAGCCGACATGTTCCTCATGCCTTCGCGCTTCGAGCCGTGCGGACTGAATCAAATGTACAGTTTGCGCTATGGAACGGCACCCATCGTCCGCCGCACCGGTGGCCTCGCCGACACAGTGATGGACGCCAATGAAGAGACGCTGGCTGCAGGCACCGCCACCGGCTTTGTATTCAACACCCCCACGCCACATGCACTGCTGGCCACTCTGTTACGCGCCCTCAGTCTGTTTACTCAAACCCCGCGCTGGCAACGCCTGGTCAAGACAGGCATGGCGCAGGATTTCAGTTGGCAAAAAAGTGCGCGCCAGTATCTTGATCTTTATGATGAGACTCTGCACCAACACGCCGCCGGATTGAGCCGCAACCAAGAACTTATCCATAAATAATTTACCGCAGAGGGCGCAGAGGAATACTCAAGAAGGATTTGTTTCTCCTCCGCGCCCTCCGCGGTGAAGCTTTTTCACCGCAAGGGACACAGGGGAACTATTTATGGATATGTTCTAAGTGGTTAGCAGGCTGTTAGTGTGACTTTTCCTGCTCCTCGCTGGTACACACCCAATAACCGCAGCGGGCCTGCTTGGCCTTATACATCGAGCGGTCCGCGCAGCGCATGATGCTCTCGACATCTGCGCCGTGTTCAGGCCAGAGAGCAATCCCGATACTGATGCTGGTGTTGAGAATCAAACCTGAAATGACAAACTTCATTTCCAATGCCCTGCGAATCTTCTCGGCACAGCGAATGGCCCCCTCCAGGTCTATCCCCGGCAATAACGCTACAAACTCATCTCCACCCAAACGGGCCACCGTGTCGCTCTCGCGCAGCGCCTTCAACAGCCGCTCGGCCACTTGCTCCAACAAGTGATCCCCCACCTGATGCCCGTGCAGGTCATTAATCTCCTTAAAGGAGTCGAGATCCATGAGCAACAACCCGACGATATCATGCTTGCGCTGACTCGCCTGCATGAGTTGTCCGGCCTGCGTGTACAAAAAGACGCGGTTGGGCAGCCGGGTGAGCGGATCATGGGTTGCCTGGTACTCCAGGCTAACGGATTCTTTCCGCGCCTCACGAAGTTTGTTGACCATTGCACGGGTATTTTCCACCGCTCGCCGTAAGCTCATGGCAAGGCTGCCCAGCTCGTCTTGGCTGGTCGCGGCGATCTCAACATCGAGATCGCCCGCCGCGATCAACCGTGCCGCCCCATCGAGCGCCTTGAGCCGGCGGCTGATATAGCTGGAGATAACGACTGCCAGCGCCAACCCCAATACCAGCGAAGCCGCCAAGGCGGCAACAATCAAGACTCGCGCCGATTCATAAAGACGATCACCACGACGGCTTGCCTCCACGCCGCCCTTCACATTGAGGGCGGCCAGCTTATCCAAATGCTGCTTCATCTCATCAAAGCGCTGTTGAGATTCTCCACGCAGCAAGGCCCACGCCTCCTCATCTTTGTTGACGAGGGAGAGCACAATAATCTGCTCGTGAACTTTAAGATAGGCATCCCAGGCCTGTACGAAATTTTGGTAGAGCTTTTCCTCCTCCCGTATGGAAATCAGGCGTTGGTACTCGTGCTGCGCGGTGGTAATTTTATTTAATTGCTTGTCTAATTCCTGCTCGTAGGAACGCATATCCTCTTCGGAAGTAGAAAGGACATGCTGCACCTCTGCGATGCGGAATTGGTCAATATGATTATTGATATTCGCGCTCGCCACTATGCTCGGCAGCCAGTCCAGCTCTATCTCGGTCGAGACGTATTTGACCTTCCCCAGGTGCTCAAGGGCATAGACCCCAATAAACCCGGACAAG
>DATMXC010000263.1:0-2676 GCA_035561915.1 Gammaproteobacteria bacterium | reverse complement strand
CTGCTTGAGGATATTCCTCTGCGTCCTCTGCGGTAAATTATTTATGGATAAGTTCTGAGTCCATCCCAGACGCAGCTCCCTAAACCCAGCTTGAGATTTGAGTAGCCCGCGATGTGGCTGTATACTGATAGGTCGTTTTGACCCATTAAATATCGCCCTCACCGGGGCAGGCTGGCTGTTGCAACGTGAACAACTTGACTACGCTAACTGACGGACTCTACCGCCCCGAGTTTGAGAAGGATAACTGCGGGTTCGGCCTCATCGCCCAGATGGACGGCCAGGCCAGCCATTGGCTGGTGCAGACCGCCATCAGCTCGCTTGCCTGCCTCACCCACCGCGGCGCCATCGCGCCGGATGGCAAGACGGGTGACGGCTGTGGCTTGTTGATTAAAAAGCCCGACGGTTTCTTCCGTGCCATCGCTGCGGAGCTGGGTATCAAGTCCGCACAGAACTACGCCGTCGGCGTGATCTTTCTCCATCAGGACCCGCGTCTCGCCGAGCAGGCCCGTACGTCCTTGGCCTCCGAACTGCAAAAAGAGGGCTTGAGCATTGCGGGCTGGCGCGTAGTGCCCACGAATCAAGAAGCGTGTGGCGCAGAGGCCCTTAAGTCTCTGCCGCACATCGAGCACGTATTCGTCAATGCCCCGGACGGCATGGACACGACCACCTTTGATCGCCACCTCTACATCGCCCGACGCCGCGCCGAGAAGCATGTCCTGAGCAGAGCCGAAGGGGTGCTCAATTCGGACGACAAGACCTTTTACATCCCCAGCCTGTCGTGCAGGGTGATCTCGTACAAGGGTCTGGTGATGCCGGCCAACCTGCCGGTGTTTTATCCCGACCTGCGCGATGAGCGCTTTGAATCGGCACTGGCCGTCTATCACCAGCGCTTCTCCACCAACACCTGGCCGGAGTGGCGGCTGGCCCAGCCGTTCCGCTATCTCGCCCACAACGGCGAGATCAACACCGTACAGGGTAATCGCAACTGGTCGGTGGCGCGGGGTAAAAAATTCGTGAGCCCGCTCATCCCTGATATGGACGACGTGCGCCCGCTGGTCTCGATGACCGGCTCGGACTCCCTGAGCCTCGACAACATGGCCGATGCGCTCATCGCCGGAGGTATGGATTTGTTGCACGCGATGCGCTTACTGATTCCGCCCGCCTGGGAAAACGACAAGACCATGGACCCTGATCTGCGCGCGTTTTACGAATATCACTCGATGCACATGGAGCCTTGGGACGGACCGGCTGGCATCGTGATGACCGACGGCCGTTACGCCGCGTGCCTCATGGATCGCAACGGCCTGCGCCCGGCGCGCTATGTGATCACCAAAGACCGCCATATCACGCTCGCCTCCGAGATCGGTGTGTACGCCTATCCGCCCGATCAGGTCGTCGCCAAGGGCCGGCTCAAGCCCGGCCAGATGATCGCCGCTGACACCGAGACCGGCACGCTCTTGTTACCGCAAGACATAGACCGGCTGCTCCAGCAACGCCGACCCTATCGCGCCTGGCTCGATCAATATGCGCAACGGCTTAGCGCGGCACAGGACGACAACTCCGAGTCCGCATTGGACGAGCACCAGGTGTTGATCCATCAAAAACTGTTCAATGTAAGTTTCGAGGAGCGCGACCAGGTGTTGCGCGTGCTCGCCGAGAGCGGCCAGGAGGCAGTGGGCTCGATGGGCGACGACACGCCGATGGCGGTGCTGTCGCATCACGTGCGCTCACTGTACGATTACTTCCGGCAGCAATTCGCGCAAGTCACCAACCCGCCGATAGATCCGTTGCGCGAAGCGATCGTGATGTCGCTGACCACCTGCTTTGGGCGCGAGCGCAACCTGTTCGAGGAAAAGCCCGAGTACGCCGCGCGCCTCACCGTGTCTTCGCCGGTATTGTCTGAAGGACAATTCGCCGCGCTGCTCAGTCAGGACAATCCAGGCTACGCTCACGCTCGCATCAATCTCAACACCCCCGCCGACGGCACATTACGCGCGGCACTCGAACGTGTGTGTGACGAAGCCGTGCAGGCCGTAAACAACGGCGCGGTGATTCTGGTCTTGTCCGACCGCGCCATCGCCAAGGACACCTTGCCCATCCCCGCGCTGCTCGCCACCGGCGCGGTGCACCATCGTCTGATCCGGGCTGGCCTGCGCTGCGACGCGAACATCGTGGTGGAGACCGGCTCCGCGCGCGACCCGCATCATATCGCCGTACTGATCGGCTACGGCGCGACGGCGGTGTTCCCTTATCTCGCCTATGAGTGCCTGCGCGACATGATG
Source organism: Gammaproteobacteria bacterium (assembly GCA_035561915.1). GTDB lineage: Bacteria > Pseudomonadota > Gammaproteobacteria > SURF-13 > SURF-13 > JACPZD01. The sequence continues at coordinate 394 of DATMXC010000263.1, read as the reverse complement.
CGCGATGGCGAGATCGTCAACAAAGATGTGCACAAAGTACTTGGCGCGTATCGCAAGGGCGTGGACAAGGCGCTCTATAAGATCATCTCCAAGATGGGCATCGCGACCATCGCGAGCTATCGCGGCGCGCAACTGTTCGAGGCGGTGGGCCTACGCGATGAAGTGATCAAGCTGTGCTTTACCGGTACGGTGAGCCGCCTGCAAGGAACGGATTTCGCCGAGATAGAATCTGACCAACGCGCACTCGCCCGTATCGCCTGGAATCCGCGCAAGCCGCTCGCACAGGGCGGGCTGCTGAAGTACATCTACGACGGCGAATACCACGCCTACAACCCCGATGTGGTCATAACGTTGCAGGCTGCGGTGAAGTCCGGCGACTACGCTAAATATCTGG
>DATMXC010000262.1:0-5785 GCA_035561915.1 Gammaproteobacteria bacterium | reverse complement strand
TCGCGCCGGTCCAGCGCCAGCACCTGGCTTTGATTGTCGGTCACGTAGACCGCATGCTCATCCACGGCGAGACCTGCCTGGGAATGGATTTCGCGCACCCACACCAGGCGGCCTGAGTTTGTATCCACGGCGGCAAGCCGCCCCTGAAAACTCGCCGCGTAGAGGATGTCGTCCTGTATCTGTACCTCGCCGCTGATGTCCACCAGGCGTTCGAGTTCGCTGCGGCCACGGGGTTCCGCAACGGTCGCTTCCCATAACAGCTTGCCGTCAGTGAGGTTGAGGGCCGCGAGCTTGCCGTTGGCGAGGCCCGCGATGACTTTACCCTCATGCAAGAGGGGCGAACTGGTTCCACGCAAGGTCAACGCCGGCGTAGAGCTTTGGTATACCCAAAGACGGCTGCCGTCGTCGGCCTTCAAACCAAACAGCTTGCCGTCCACCGTGCGTACGACGACGATCCCCGACTCGGCGCGGGGCGTCGAGAGCACTTCGCTTGACACCTGGGCGCGCCACTTTTCCGCACCGCTCTCTGCATCCAGGGCGAGCACCTCGGCATCGCGCGTCCCCACCAACACCAGTCCTTCGCCACTGCCGGTCCCGCCGGAGACCGGCACCTTGGTTTGCACACTCCAAATATTTTGTCCGGTGCCGGCCTGATAGGCGCTGACCAATCCCGCGCTGTCCGCAGCAAAGACCTTATCAGAGCTGACACTCGGCGTAAGCTTGATATACTCCTTGGCGCTGCCCACACCCACGCGGGCCGACCACACCGTCTGGACGTTCAGCGTGGCGGTCAATGGAGGTAAAGGGGCAGGGGGGGTGATGTTGTCTTTGCCGGCAAAATAATCCTTAACGGTGCCACAGCCGGAAAGTAAAACCACCAAGGCGGCGGCAACTAGACGATGCATTTTGGAGCATCGCATCATGGGGCTTTTTTGGCGGCAGGTGGGGGAGCGCCCAAGTCATCCAGTTTTATCTGGATGAGTTGCTTGATGTCATCTTGCGCGGCGGCATTCAAGGCACGCTGATAGGCCGTCTGAGCCTCAGCGGTTTGACCCGAGGCGAGATAAAGATCGCCCTTCAACTCTTCATACGCTGGGAGAAAACTACCGGGTTGCTTTGGTGAGAGAAGTTTCAACGCCGCGTCGTGCTGCCCTTCGGAGAGCATCACGCGCGCCAGCCGCAGCCGGGCGATGTGTTGTAGCTCGTCCTGCTTGGCATGGTTCAGCGCCCACTCCAGGTGCTTGTGCGCCTCGCCGAGATTCCCCCGCTCCAGTTCCAGCTTGGCCAGCGCGAAGGCGGCGAAGACCGCGTAGGAAGTCGTCCCGAATCGGTTGATGATGCCTACCCCGCGTTTGAGGCCGGCCTCCGCATCACCTTTTTTCACCTCGCCGACGAGCAGTTGGTACTCTGCCGACGCCGCCTCGCCCTGGCTGCGCGAGTAATCGCGCCAGGCCCATGCAGCAAATAGCACACTGAGGCCAATCACCACACCGACAATTACGGCCTTGGCGTTTTCCTTCCACCACTTTTTAAGGTCTTCGAGCTGTTCTTGTTCTGTTTGAGATACTTGCATGAATCACTCCCTGCTCTAGGCCGAATGAATTCGGCCCTACAATTATTAAGGCGTCACTGGATTTGCGGCGAGGGCCTGCGCCTCGGCGATATGTTTTTTAACCGTGCCGAGCCCCGCCGAATTCGGTGGGAGGGAGGCGACCAGCCGCTGCCAATAGTCTATCGCGCTACGATAGTCTTCCTTCTGGAATGAGGCCATGCCGGCCAGCCATAGCGCCTTTTGATTAGCGGGATCGAGTTTTAGCGCCTTCTGAAACAATTCGGTGGGTTGACCGGCGAGATGCTGGTCTTCGTGGCTCAAGGCCATGACCTCTGCGTAATCGGCCAACAGTTGCGGGTTGTCGCCCATGAGGGGCAGCGCCTTGGCATAAGCCTCCGCCGCCTCCTTGAAACGTCCCAACACACCGTAGGACAATCCCAGCCTGGCCCAGCCCTCGCCGTCATTGGGGTTCGACTTAAGGCGCTCCGCCAGCTGCTGCACCATAAGCTCCGGGGAGATACCGCCGTCCTGGGCACTCTCCATGGACTGCGGCCCATGTGTCAACTCCACTTGGCTCAATATCGAATACAGGCCCACGGCGAGTACCGGTATGGCGGCCGCGACAACGATGGCGGTGGCACGCGCAGTGCCCGGTTTTTCGCCGGCGGGTTGCCTATCTTGGGGCGTAGACTCCACATCGCCCAGCAGATTGCGCATCAAATCCTGGCGGCTCTGTTCGTAGTGCTCGGCGCTTATGACCGCGTTTCTTAGATCGGCCTCCAGCTCGGCCAGTTGATCCTTGTGTACCGTAATGTTGAGTTTGTCACGGTCTACGGCACGTACCCGACTCTGTCTGAACAACGGAGGTAACACAAAAACCAGCGCGACGACAATCATCGCGCCCGCAATAATCCAGAACGTCATCTGTTACCATCCTCACGCACCTTACCTAATAAGATATTGACACGGTCATAGTCCTGTTTTGATAACGCGCCGGTCTTGGCTGTACGGACCCGCACCCGCGCCAGATAATAAACAAGCACGCCTATGGCCAGCGCGGCGAGCACAAACGGCCCCCACCACAAGGCAAACGTCATCGGCTTGAGCGGCGGCCGAAAACGCACAAAGTCGCCGTAACGCGCGACCAGATAGTCCACCACCTGTTTGTCGGTATAGCCCTTGACCATCAAATCGCGGATCTCGTTACGAAGGTCTATCGCCAGACCGGCGCGCGACGCGGCCAAGGTCTCGTTCTGACACACTAGACAACGCAACTCTTCGGAGAGGACCATGAGACGATGTTCTATCACAGGGTCATTACTTATCCTGTCCACCGACTGAGGCTCGCACCACGCCCAGATGGGTAGCGACAGCAGCGCGGCCAAAAGTAGCCGACGCATCAACCTTGCAACTCCTTGACGAGCGGCAGAATATCCTTGTTGAGCTTTTCGGGTGTCACCGGCCCGATGAGTTTGTAACGGATGATGCCTTGCTTATCTATCACGTAGGTCTCCGGCACGCCGTAGACACCGTAGTCAATCCCCACCCTGCCCTCCTGGTCGAATGCGCTCACCTTGTAGGGATTGCCCAACTGATTGAGCCAGCGCATGGCGTCTTCACGGGTGTCTTTGTAGTTGAGGCCATAGATCTCGACTCGGCCGGAACGTGCGAGCTGCACCAGCAGCGGATGCTCTTGCCGGCACGCGACGCACCACGAGGCCCACACATTCAAGAGTGTGACCTTGCCGAGCAAATCCTTGCGGCCGAATTGCTGATTCGCATCCTGAACTTGAGGTAACAGAAATTCCGGCGCGGGCTTGCCTATCAGGGGTGAAGGCACCTCGTGCGGATTGAGCATGAGGCCGCGCGCCAAAAAGATCACCAGGACAATAAATATCCCTAAGGGGGCGAGATAACGAACCATGGGTTAGATTAGCTGGACGCTTTGATCCCTGCGGCTGCCAGTCCCTCGGCAGGCTCCGACTCGATAATGGCGTGACGGCGCGCGGCGAGACGGTAGCGACGGTCGCTGGCGGCGAGCAAGCCGCCGAACAGCATGAGTAACGGCCCCATCCAGATCCACTGCACGAAGGGTTTGTAATACAGACGCAAACTCCAAGCCCCGCCCTCGCCTGCTGGTGCTCCCAGCGCGATGTACAGATGGCGGAACAGGCCGGCGTCAATGGCCGCCTCGGTCATCGGATTCTGCTGCACCAGATAGACGCGCTTTTCGGGCGCCATCACGGGGAGCATCTTATCTCCCTTGCTGACCTCTAGCTTACCGCGCACCGCCTGGTAGTTCGGGCCCTGCATCTCGGAAACTCCCTGGAAGCGGAAAGTGTAACCGGCCAGTTCCACCTTGTCGCCGGGCGCCATGCGCAACTCTTTCTCCTGACTGTAGCCGCCGGAAATCGTCACACCGATAATGAACACCGCAATGCCGAAGTGCGCCAACGACATGCCATAGAATCCGCGCGGCATGCCGAGCGCGGCCGACTTGAATCCTGACGCGCCGTTACGCATCAGCCTGGACCACAGACTCTGCCCCACGGTGATGATGATCCACGCCGCCATTAACAGTCCCAGGCTGACCATAAACGACCACTTACCTATTACCACCGGCAACACCAGGGCGGTGACCACACTTGCGGCCAACGCCCAGCGCAAACGTATCGCAAGCTCAGGCAGGCTCTGCTGTTTCCAGCGGGCCATGGGACCGATGCCCATAAGAAACACGATCGGCACCATCAAGGGGACAAACACGGCATTAAAATAGGGGGGGCCGACCGAGATCTTGCCCAAGCCCAGGGCATCGAGTCCCAACGGATAAAGCGTGCCGAGCAACACCGAACCGGCCGCCACCACAAGGAGCGCGTTGTTGGCGAGCAGCATCGATTCCCGCGAGACCAGTTCGAAGCGCGAACCGAGCCCGACCTTGGGCGCGCGCCACGCATACAAGACCAGCGAGCCGCCGATGGCCACGACCAGCAGGGCCAGGATGAAGAGGCCGCGGCGCGGGTCGGTCGCAAAGGCATGCACCGAAGACAACACGCCCGAGCGTACGAGGAAGGTGCCGAGCAGCGACAACGAAAACGCCATGATCGCCAGCAGCACGGTCCAGGACTTGAAGGCGCCGCGTTTTTCGGTGACGGCCAGCGAGTGGATCAGCGCGGTGCCGACCAGCCAGGGCATGAACGAGGCGTTCTCGACCGGATCCCAGAACCAGAAGCCGCCCCAGCCCAGCTCGTAGTACGCCCACCACGAGCCCAGCGCGATGCCCAGGGTGAGGAAGCACCACGCGGCGGTGGTCCAAGGCCGCGTCCAGCGGGCCCAGGTGGTATCCAGGTTGCCGCCGATCAGGGCCGCAATGGCGAATGCGAAGGCCACCGAGAAGCCGACATAGCCCATGTAGAGCATCGGCGGGTGAATCACCATGCCCGGGTCTTGCAGCAGCGGGTTGAGGTCACGGCCGTCGGGTGCGGCCGGCAACAGGCGGTCGAACGGGTTCGATGTGAACAGCATGAAGAGCAGGAACCCGACGCTGACCAGGCCCATCACGGCCAGGATGCGCGCGATGACCGGCCGTGGTAGGTGCGCGCTGAAGGTGGCCACCGCCATCGTCCACAGGTTGAGCATCAGGACCCACAACAACAGCGAGCCTTCGTGGCCACCCCACACGCCTGCAAACCGGTAGGCCAGCGGCAGCGCCGAATTGGAGTTCGAGGCCACGTACAGCACCGAAAAGTCGTTCTGCAGGAACGACGCGGCGAGGCAGCCGAAGGCGATGACCACCAGCAGGCATTGCGTTTGCGCTGCCGGGTGCGCCAGCGCCATCCAGTCGGCACGCCCGCGCGCAGCGCCGGCAATCGGCAGGGTGCCCTGTACCAGCGCCACCGCCAGCGCCAACAACAAGGCCAGTTGGCCGATCTCGGGGATCATCGCGCAACCCCCGGCACCACCGTATTGGCAATCTTCTCGTTCGTCTTCTGCGCGCGCTTCAGAGCGTCGGCGGCTTCGGGCGGCATGTAGTTCTCATCGTGTTTGGCCAGCACTTCGCGGGCCGCAAAGACGCCGTCGCCCTGCAGCTGGCCCTGCGCCACCACGCCTTTGCCCTCCTTGAACAGGTCGGGCAGGATGCCGGTGTAGCGCACGGTGATGGTTTGCGCGGTATCGGTGATGGCAAACTGGACTTCGGTGCCGTTGCGCTTGACGCTGCCTTCCTTGACCAGGCCG
>DATMXC010000261.1:0-5508 GCA_035561915.1 Gammaproteobacteria bacterium | reverse complement strand
TCAGCTGATCCGACTCGAAGAGAATAGCTCAGCCATGAATTGAGGAGGGTTTCTGATATACCGTTTCCCAGTAACCTGGCGAATTCCTCGGTAACCACCGGCTGGCTGAAATAGTAGCCTTGTCCCTCGTCACAGCCCTGAGACTGAAGAAATGCGAGCTGCTCTCGTGTTTCCACGCCTTCCGCAATGACCCGTTGCTTGAGGCTTTTGCCCATGCCGATCACTGCGCTGACGATGGTAGCATCCTCTGGATCGCTGGTGATGTCGTGCACGAATGACTGGTCGACCTTCAGGGCGTCAATCGGAAACTGCCTCAGATAGCTTAAGCTGGAGTAACCTGTGCCGAAGTCATCAACAGCAAGCTGCACCCCCATGGCTTTGAGTGCCTGGAGCACGGAGGTGGTGGATTCGGCATCCTGCATGAGGACGCTTTCGGTCAGTTCGAGCTCGAGATAGCGTGGCTCCAGGCAAGTATCTTCCAGGGTCGCGCGCACGCTTTCGAGAAAATCCTTGGCCCGGAACTCTACCGCGGAGATGTTGACCGCCACGGGCGTCGGTTGTAGGCCGGCATCCAGCCAGGCGCGGGCTTGCCTGCATGCTTCGCGCAGCACCCACTGGCCGATTGGTACAATGAGTCCACAGTCTTCAGCGATGGGCACGAACTGCGCAGGCAGAATGAGTCCTCGAACTGGATGCAGCCAGCGTATGAGCGCCTCGGCACCGGTAATCGCGCCTGTCTCAAGATTTACTTTCGGTTGGTAATGCAACACAAACTCCTGCCGCCCCACAGCGCGGCGCAGACCGCCTTCGAGGGATTGCCGCTCGACAGCGCGGAGGTTCATGTCCTGCGTGAAGAACTGGTAATTGTTACGCCCATTTTCCTTGGCGTGGTACATGGCGGTGTCCGCACTCTTGACCAGGGTTTCCGCATCCTGACCGTCATCGGGGTAGATGCCGATACCAATGCTCACGGTGACGTGGAGATCGTGCTGGGCGATGCGGTGCGACGCCGTTAGCGCAGCGAGCATCTTTTCCGCACTGCGGGCCGCATCTTTGGCGTGCTCGACTTTTGAAAGCAGTATCACGAATTCATCCCCGCCCTGGCGGCTTACGGTGTCCGAGGTGCGTACACACGCCGCCAAACGTTCTGCAACCGACTGAAGCAGTTGGTCGCCGATCGCATGTCCCAGGGAGTCGTTGATGTGTTTGAAGCGATCCAAATCCAAAAACAGGACCGCGAGCTGGTTGCCGTGACGACGGGCTAACGCAATCGCCTGGGTAAGCCGGTCGTTCAGTAGCAATCGGTTAGGCAAATCGGTGAGAAAGTCGTGTTGGGCCAAATGGGACATTTTGAGTGTCTGCGCCCGTGTCTGGCTCACGTCGCGGAAAACTATCACGGCGCCGATAACCTGTCCTCCCCGGTCGTGGATGGGGGCTGCGGAATTCTCGATGGCAGATTCAAACCCGTCGCGCCGGATAAGGATACAGTCCGCCGTTAGGCCCACGGTTTTATTTTGCCGAGTGGCCAACCCCATGGGATTTCGGACGGGTTCGCGTGTCACGCCCTCGATGATTTGGAGCACTTCAGCAAGCGGCCGGCCCGATGCCTCCTCGCGAGACCAGCCGGTCATTCTTTCCGCGACCAGATTGAGATAGGTGACGTTGCCCTCGATGTCGGTGCTGAGTACGGCGTCACCGATGGAGTTGAGTGTGACCTGGGCGCGTTCTCTTTCAGCGAACAACGCCTCTTCCGCCGCCTTGCGCCCGATTACGTAACGTAAGGCCCGCGGCAACCAGTAGCCGTCGAGGTGACTCTTTAGAAGATAATCCTGCGCTCCCTGCTTTACGGCTTGTCTGGCGATGTCTTCATAATCCAAGCCGCTGAGAATCAGGATTGGGACGTGGGGCGCGGCCAGGAACAGCTTATCGAACGTCTCGATCCCCTGGCTGTCGGACAGAACCAGATCGAGCAAGACTGCCCCGATTCCTCCCTTGCTCAGTCGTTCGAGGCCATCGGAGAGTTGCCTAACCCATTCAAAATCGAATAAGCCGTCTCTCGCGCCAGAGAGCGCTTCTTTAATCAAGTCGGCCGCAGCGGGATCGTCACCGATGAGAAGTACCTTATCGTTCATAGCGTTCCTGTTCATTCACCGCCACGGCGGGATACGGGGTACCGTTCACTCAGGATCCGTTTCCTCATCTGCTCTTTCCTCAAGTTCGATTTTCCGTGAAGAACATATCATAGAGGGTATGAATCAAAACGGACGTGTTCTGCGCGATATCGCACATAAGGAAAAAGAGCCAGCACTCGCCAAAAGGTGCCGTCGACTGCTTGCGGAACCAGTCCCCTGCGATTGAGCGTGCAGTTGCTCGGCGCGTCGTACCGGTTACTGCGGTACCTTGCTTGGGGAAACCGGCCGCGTGGAACGCGGCCGGTTTTCGCGCCTGTTACTGCTGGTGCTATTTTCCGACCTGGCTGCCTATGACGCCACCGACCGCCGCACCGCCGACCGTTCCGATGGCGCTGCCGCCTGTAAGCACGGCGCCGCCGACGGCCCCGGCCCCGGCCCCGATCGCGGTGTTCTTGTCTCGCGTCGTCATTCCCTCACAACCGCCCAAGCCGAGCAGCACTGCCACGGCAACCGTACTGACTGCACATCTTTGCATCGTTTTCATTGGAATACCTCTGTGTTAAACATCGGGTTATACGGAGTCGCACCCGGTCGAGTGCGGCTTACTACTTGACGTACGGCGCATTCGCCTCGGTCATACAATGGTACTTGGCATCGCTGATATTTATGTGGTGACACGGGAATAATGCATAGTCGAAAGCTGACGCTAAGCGCACTTTGCCGGGCTATAAGTCTTCGTTGAGCTTTTCAAAGCTCTTGATCTGTTTCTCGGCTTCGTCCTTGGTGATGCCATAGACTTCCTGAATCTTGCCCGCCAACTGAACGCGCTTCCCGGCAATCACCTCGAGGTGATCGTCGGTAAGCTTGCCCCACCGTGTTTTCACCTTGCCCTTGAACTGCTTCCAGTTACCTTCAGCGATATCCCAATTCATATCCATCTCCTGTCATGTGTAACTCGATGGGCGGAATTACCTATCGAGCATTTCTATTCCGGCCGGTGTCCCGGCTCTGTGCATCTTTCCAATCAACTCCGGCGGATGCCGGCTACGCAGTCAAGTTAGTAGCGGGTACCACGATCATCGTAACGGTAGCCGCGGTCGTTCCCGTAATAGCGTGACACGCGGTTGTTCTCGACACGGACGCGATTCCCGACCTGCAAGTCGTTTATGCTATCCTGCGTCACAGTTTGATAACTCCCATTGTCGAGTCGGACTCGTATGTGATAGGCATCCTGGGTCTGATTCCTCTTTTCTATCTCGTGCCCCACCACCGCGCCACCCGCCGCGCCGGCAACGGTCGCCGCGGTTTTACCGCTACCGCTGCCCACTTGGCTGCCAAGCACGCCGCCGATGACGCCGCCGATGACGGTGCCGACGCCAATCCCGTCTCCGCTAGCCCGGGTCGTCTCTATAGCCTCAATCACCCCATAACTGCTGGAATATGCGCTGGGATATGACGGAGACGCCTCGCTGCGAGGGTTGGTATTAGCGCAGCCACTCATAAGGGCGGCGGCGAGACACGTTGCGATAACTACTTGTACCTGGATTGCTTTCATAAGAATCTCCTATTGTATTGAGGATAGCACCTTAGTCGCAAAACCAAACGCAGTCGGTGCGGTGACGTACATACATAAGGCTACGGCTCGTCATAGTGAGTGCATGAGAACTGTGAGCGGGTAAAAAAAGGTGCGGCGAACCGCACCCTCAGGAAAGAACTGTCTAGACGCCGCCCACTTCCTCTGTGGGGTGTAAGCAGATTGCGCGAAATCCTCTGGCGGGTCTGTACGCTGGCGTACATAGCGCGGTTGTCCTGCACCGGCGAGCGGCAACCGCCTCCAGTTGGCGTCCAGAGGGCTCTGTGCGGTGTAGTCCATAGTGGATACAATCGGCTATACTGTGCTGGCGGTGGCTAATCCGCTTAACCAGATCATTGGCGCCGTACAATCTTGACTGAAGGGTTGGCGGTTAGAGGCTGTATATGACTGACCCGCATAGCCCAAATCAAAATCATCTTGTCGCTGCGCTGCCCACGGCCGAATTCGAGCGCCTGGCTCCCCATCTGGAACTGGTCGCGATGCCGCTCGGGGAAGTCCTCTACGAATCCGGCGGCAAGTTGCAACATGTCTATTTCCCCACGACTGCCATCGTGTCTCTGCAGTACATCATGGAGAATGGTGCATCGGCCGAAATCGCGGGCGTGGGTAATGAGGGTATACTTGGTATTTCGCTTTTCATGGGGGGCGAAACCACGCCCAGTCGGGCTGTCGTGCAGACTGCGGGCTACGGTTACCGGCTGAAGGCGCACTTAATGATGCAGGAATTCAATCGCGCCGGGCCGATGATGCGCTTGTTGCTGCGTTACACCCAGGCGTTAATTACACAGGTATCCCAAACGGCGGCATGCAATCGGCATCATTCGGTGGAGCAGCAACTGTGCCGCTGGCTGTTGCTGACCCTCGATCGCTTGCCCTCGAATGAATTGACCATGACGCAGGAACTGATTGCCGGCATGCTCGGCGTGCGGCGTGAAGGCATCACCGAGGCCGCCGGGCATTTGCAGCAAACGGGGTGCATTCGCTACCGCCGCGGCCACATCACCGTGCTTGACCGGTCGGGCCTGGAGTCGCGCGTGTGCGAGTGTTACGCCGAAGTCAAGAAAGAATTCGATCGCTTGCTCTGCGATGTACAGAACCGCCAGGACATTTAAAACAGCTTGCATTTAAAGATGCCTTTATGTGTGCCAGCGCACAGAGGGCCGTGGGGGCGAGGGGGATGATAGCCATGAAACTAAGGCATAGCCGCTCGAAGCACCGCTCGCTAGACGCCGATCGCTCCAATGGAGCACGGACTGGGTCTATCCCGTGGCACCCTCAAACAAAAATATACGTTTATGTGTGGCAGGATTAGAGTACAAGTAGACTAAGCATCAGCTACTTTTTTTCTGTGCCTTTCTCGCGACCCCGGTCGTGTGATCTGCCTCCAGATTATTTCACGCTTTACACGGAGGTCGGCCATGTTCGGAAAAAACTTCGATTCAGCCATGCTCAACAACAACGCCGGCACGGCGGCTGGTCTCACCGAGGTCCGACGCCAGGAGGCGCTGCTTAAAACGGGGGCGTTACAGAACGCGATTCTCAACAGTGCCAACTTCTCGAGTATTGCCACCGACGAGAAAGGCACCATTCAATTATTCAACGTCGGCGCCGAGCGCATGCTGGGCTACACGGCCACCGACGTCGTGAACAAGATCACCCCGGCCGACATTTCCGATCCGCAGGAAGTAATCGCGCGTGCCAAGGCGTTGAGCGTCGAGCTCTCCACGCCGATCACGCCGGGCTTCGAGGCATTGGTGTTCAAAGCCTCGCGCGGCATCGAAG
>DATMXC010000260.1:0-2350 GCA_035561915.1 Gammaproteobacteria bacterium | reverse complement strand
ATGGCGCGCCCGGAGAGATTCGAACTCCCGACCGCCTGGTTCGTAGCCAGGTACTCTATCCAGCTGAGCTACGGGCGCGTGTTGGGTATTTTACCCGATTAAGGGATGGCTCACTAGGGATATGGCGGAGAGAGAGGGATTACTCCGCACTTCCCTGTGCTCCGCCCTGCGGGCCAGCCTTCGGCTGTTCCAAATTTTCTTCGCTGCGCTATCCTGCTTCGCTCGAAAGCCAGCCAGAGCATCCCTGCTCTGTCGTTCGCCGCTTTGCGGCTCACCCAGGCGATTTGGTCGAACCCTGCTTATGATTTCATCGAGGGTTCGAATGCCTATCACAGAATCTTCCTTATGAGGAGGCTAAAAAAACCAGCCTCCTCATAAGGAAGATATGGCGGAGAGAGAGGGATTCGAACCCTCGATGGAGTATTAAGCCCCATACTCCCTTAGCAGGGGAGCGCCTTCGACCTCTCGGCCATCTCTCCGAATTCAATGCTACAACTATGGTTCAAGAACTCACTCGGTCGTAATGATTCTAAGCTCGACCGTCCTGGCCTCGCTAAGAATCCCGGGGCCAGGCATCCTGCCTTGCCCGCTCGCCGGGATCAATATCTACCCAGACATTGATCTGGGTCCGGCCCGCCCCTTAGCAGGGGAGCGCCTTCGACCCCCTGATCAGGCAGGGTTATTGTTTTCTTGCGATTTTTCCTTCTGGATACGCTCGTAGATTTCTTCCCGGTGCACGGTGACATCCTTGGGTGCATTGACGCCAATGCGTACCTGATTGCCTTTTACCCCGAGCACGGTAACCGTTACCTGATCGCCTATCATCAGGCTTTCGCCTACCCGTCGTGTCAAAATCAGCATTCGTTGACTCCTTGTTACATCACTTCCATGAAGTATAGCTGCGGCTCACTATCCGAAGGGGGCTTACCCCTGTGAGCCCACTAATAAGTCGTAAAGTGACGCATTATAACCCGCAAACTCGAGCCGCCGTCCAGGAAATATGCAGTATTAGATCAGCCTGCCTTTCTATTTCGGCTCAGCCTGGTCTAACTTGAATGCCGCATGCAGGGCGCGCACCGCAAGCTCCAGATATTTTTCGTCCACCACCACGGATATCTTGATCTCGGAGGTCGAGATCATGCGGATGTTGATGCCTTCCCCGGCCAGGGTTTGAAACATCTGGCTGGCGATGCCCGCATGGGAGCGCATGCCTACGCCCACGATAGAGACCTTGACGATGTGGTTGTCACCTTCCACCTCACGTGCGCCCATTTGCTGGGCGGTACGCTTGACGATCTCCAGAGCCTTGTCGTAGTCGTTGCGGTGTACGGTGAAGGTAAAGTCGGTGAGACCGTCCTCGCCGACATTTTGCACGATCATGTCCACCTCGATATTTGCCTCGGCAATGGGGCCGAGGATACGATACGCCACGCCGGGCTGGTCGGGCACCCCGATCATAGTGAGCTTGGCCTCATCACGATTGAATGCAATGCCGGAGATCAGGGCTTGTTCCATGGCGGCTTCCTCGGAGGTGATCAGGGTGCCTGCGCCTTCTTCAAAGGAAGAGAGCACGCGCAGCGGCACGTTGTATTTGCTGGCGAATTCCACCGAGCGGATCTGCAACACCTTGGCGCCCAGGCTCGCCATCTCCAGCATCTCCTCGTAGGTGATGCGGTCCAGGCGGCGCGCCTGCGGCACCACACGCGGGTCGGTGGTGTAGACGCCGTCCACGTCGGTGTAGATCTGGCATTCGTCCGCCTTGAGCGCCGCGGCGAGCGCGACCGCGGTGGTGTCCGACCCGCCGCGCCCCAAAGTGGTGATGTTGCCTTCGCGGTCCACGCCCTGAAAGCCGGCCACCACCACCACGCGGCCCTCGGCGAGATCCTTGTGGATGCGTGCCGAGTCTATGTCTACGATGCGGGCCTTGTTGTAGGCGTTGTCGGTGAGAATATGCACCTGCGCGCCAGTATACGAGCGCGCCTTACAGCCGCGTTCCTCCAGCGCCATGCTGAGCAGGGCGATGGTCGCCTGTTCGCCGGTAGAGAGCAGGACATCGAGTTCACGTGCGCTGGGACGCTGAGCGATCTCCTTGGCGAGCCGGATCAGACGGTCCGTCTCGCCGCTCATGGCGGACACCACGACGACGACATCATCGCCTTGCTCGCGGCAGTTCATGACCTTTTCCGCGACATCCTGGATGCGCTGCGGACTGCCGACCGAGGTGCCCCCGTATTTTTGTACGATCAATGACATCTTAGCGTCTTGTGAAAAGGGCGCAGATTAGCACCTGGTAGTGGAATAGACAAACAATAAAGTAGCTACAGAGTTTAACGAAGCTGCGTCTGTACCC
>DATMXC010000259.1:0-2021 GCA_035561915.1 Gammaproteobacteria bacterium | reverse complement strand
CAGGATGCGCTGCTGTTTCTGCAAGGCATCGCTCAGCAACTGCACAGCTTGCTGCATGCCGCGCAGCGCCGACGGGGGCTGGAGTTGTTCCAGTCCATATTGGAGTTCTTCCGCACGTTTTATCTTGCGTGCCGCATAGACGCGCGCGACCACCGGGTGCAAATTCTCCGGTAATGGGAAGGGCAGGGGTGCAGTAGTCTGTCTTAAAATCTTCACAGATAGGTTACCGATAGAATGCGATCGGCCGTCTCCGCCGCCACCAACGGCCAAGCAATGAGCGGTTAATGTGAAAAACGCTCCCGTGGCCAACATATAAAGACAAACTTTTTAAGATGCGTCCGCGTAACGCCGCACAGAGCGGTGCGGCCCACTGTGTATTAAAGCGCTCGACAATATCAGGTTCCAGGCGCCGCATCACTACCAGATGTTCGCCCGGGGTGTTGGCGAGATTCAACCACTCCTGCGCACCGGAGGGCAGCGCGGCGTGGGGTGTGCCTGCCAGTTTTGCAAGACCCACAGCCAGCGGCTCATCGCTCCATACCTTGGCAAAGCGAGACGGTTCGGCGGCCGGTAATGTTCCCCCTCCCCAGAACCAAAGACTGTTGATCGGCAATTCACCGCGCGCCTCGCGCGCTTGATTGATGCCACTCTCGTGCAGCGCCATCTGCACTTCGTTTAACAGGCTGCGCCAACGTTTTGCATCGGGTAAATAGGCATGGATGTCATGGCCGAGGACTTCGTGGAGCGAGTGGAAAACAACGCCGGGGTTTTCTCTAAGGTGTAAATACCAGCGTTTGGGATGAGATATTTCAAGCTCCATCCCCACTGTTTTGAAGAGGGGACGTAAGATTGCTCCCAGCGCCGTGGCCTCCTCTTGATGTATGTTCAGGTAATCATTCCCCAGCATGATGACGCGGGCATTGTCGGTCTGTAAGTAAACCGGATCGGCACGCAGCAGCCAGCCTTCTGCCCGCCGATCTGTATCCGCCAGATATGTCGCCGCAGCCGTAGGGAGAGGAGCAGCCGGGACCGATGTAAATAGCTTAAAGAGTAATTCTTCAGGATTGTTCGCTGCCTTCCCTCGCTCTCCACGCGCCAGCAATAACTCCAGATCTAAAGCGCGTGGCTGTGTATCCGAGACGGTCTTGTCCAGTGACGTACAGGGATGTACTAATGTCGTGGAAGGCAGGACGCCGGGAGCGACCAGGTCTGGAACGACAAGGGTGAGCCGCCGATTGAGTAATTCCATTTAGGGCGAGGCGGGCAGTTTCAGCGCCAACGTCAAGCCGTCGGCGACCGGCAACAGGCTCAAGGCGATGCGCGAATCGTGGTGTAGTTTTTGATTAAGCCTGTGAATCGCAAGTGTCGCCTCATCACACCGCGGGGCATCGGCTACCCGACCATCACGGAGCATGTTATCAAGCACGATCAAGCCACCGGGGCGCAGTAATTGCAATGTGCGTTCATAATAATCATCGTACCCGGTCTTGTCGGCGTCTATAAAGGCGAAATCAAACGTTCCCGTCTGACCGTCGGCGAGTAGTTTATCCAGCGTCTCAAGCGCGGGCGCGAGCCGTAACTCGATCTTGTGCGACATCCCGGCCTCATGCCAATAGCGGCGCGCGACATTCGTCCATTCCTCACTCACATCACAGGCGATCAATTTGCCGTCTCGAGGTAGTGCGAGCGCCACACAGAGCGAGCTGTAACCGGTGAACACGCCGATCTCCAGCGCCTTTCTGGCGCCCAGCAATTGTACCAACAGCGCCATGAACTGACCCTGTTCAGGTGCAATCTGCATGTTGGCCATTGTGTCCTTGGCGGTCTCCTCACGCAGACGCTTTAATAGTTCAGGCTCGCGCAGCGAATGGCTAACGAGATACTCGTACAGTTTGTCCGTCATGGCGAGGGTTTTATTGCTCATCTCAGCTTCCTTCAAAAATGGCCGAATGAATTCGGCCCTACGTGTAGGTGCGAATTTATTCGCACTTTGCCCAGGCTACCTGGTTTCTCAAATAGAC
>DATMXC010000258.1:0-14175 GCA_035561915.1 Gammaproteobacteria bacterium | reverse complement strand
GGCGGCTCACCGGGCGGCCGGTGCTGATCTATGCCCATGGCGAGGAACTCACAGGATGGGGTCGAGGGCGGAAGTTTCGGGCGATGTGCTTCGCCTTGGGCCATGCGGACTGGGTCCTTTCCAATAGCGATTTCACCCGTGACGTCCTGGTCAACCTGATCGGCGTCGCTCCGGAGCGGATAGCGATCATCTATCCCACGGTGGATGAGGAAAGATTCCAACCGGCGGTGCCGAGTCAGGATCTGCGTGCCAGCATCGGCCTTGCCGACAATCATAAGCTTATTCTCTCGGTGGGTCGGCTGCAGCGACGCAAGGGTTTTGATAACGTGATTCGTGCCTTGCCCCTGCTGTTGCGCCAGGGGGTGGACGCTCACTATGTACTGATCGGCATCGGTGAGGATTGGGATCACCTGCGCGCTCTTGCCGCCGAGTTCGGCGTCGCGGATCGCGTCCACCTTCTCGGTCACGTCAGCTACGAGGATCTGCCTCGCTGGTACAACACTTGCGACCTGTTCGCCATGCCAAACCGGGATATCGAAGGCGATACCGAAGGCTTCGGTCTGGTGTTCCTGGAGGCCGCTGCGTCCGCCAAGCCGGCTCTCTCCGGCATCGCGGGCGGAACGGGTTCTGCCGTGGTGGATGGGGAGACCGGGCTGCGGGTGGATGGCGAAAAGGCGGAGGAAATCGCCCAGGCTGCCGCGCGCCTGTTACAGAACACCGAGGACGCCGAAGTCATGGGGCGCAAAGCGCGGCAGCGGGTGTTGGCGAATTTCACCCACGAGCGGCGGGTGGAAGAACTGCGCCGCTTGGCGCTGGCGGGACGCCGGTAGGAGCGGCTTCAGCCGCGAATATCCGCGGCTGAAGCCGCTCCTACTGTTCGGGTTGTTCGCCTGCCTTGGCCGGTTCTTTCGACAGCACCAGAACCCCTATGCCGTCCACGATGCCGAAGCTATTCGGGTGAGGCCAGGGCGCATGCGTTGCCGCATACTCCAATGCCTTCGGCGTCGTTTGATCCGCGGCAACGAAAGTGATCTCGTCCCGCATCAGCCGAGCGAGATACTGCATGCGTACCGCATCCATATACTGGCTCGCGACGCCGGTGGCGGGCTTGAAGGGGTAGGCCGACGGCATATTGTAGCTGCCGACCACTGTGACTTTCTTGCCGTCCCATTGTATGTCCGGAACTGACCGAATGCGGGCCAAGATTTGGGTCAGCGTGTTGAAGTGAGCGCGGTCGTTTAGATAATTGACCGTAGAGATCCAGTTGCACTGCAGGATGTAGCCGGCGAGGAGGAATGACACCAGCAGAATGGCGGCATTCCTTGCCAGGACGGATGCGGCGCGGTTAATGATCATGACGGAGCCAGCGACTACGACCGCATACGCTGTCAGCGTGAGGTTGTGGTAGTGCCCCCCCGCGTGAAGAAATTGCAGCATCCGCGGCGCGAACAGGGAGAGGGCCAGGATCGCTACTGCACCGACTTTCTTTATCGCCCCTTTCGGCAACCAGAGGCAGAGGGCAAATGCGGAAACGAGCAGGACCAGTTGGAGCTTCTTCAGGTAGTTGGGGAAGTAGCTTTCGGGCCAAAGGAAGAAGCTTCGTGTCCCATGCAATATCTCCGTGAGTGCGTACGAGAGGTACGAGAGATTGAGTTTGTGGCCAAGGCTGAATGCCTGGCCCGCTGCCTGGGAGGAGTCGAATTTGAGGTGCATCGATGAAACGGCGGCGAGGTAGATAATCCCGCCTGCCCCCGCAGCGGCAAGCGCCGCCAACGTAGATTTGGTCACCGCCCTTGACAGTGGGATTTCACGCTCATCGCCGAACAGGATGCCTGCAAGTACCCAGAAAAGAAAGATCGTCGCGGCGTTGGCGATGACGGATTGGTAGATGGAAAATGCTGCTGTATAGAGAACTGCGGCAAGGGCTACATGAATGATCGTGGCTCGTGTGGATAGCATGACCGCCAGGGCCACGAGCAGATGTGCCAAGGAATAGGTGGCCATGGAAGTGTTGTATTGATAAACCTGAGCCATGAAAGGAAACACACACACGATCGACGCAATCAGCGCAATGTCCAGGGTTCTGCGCGCGCCCCAGAAGCGCGCCATGACCAAGCCATAGCCAGCGGTGAAAACGATGCCCTCAGCCATCTGCAAGAAAGGCATGATATATGCGTTCTGTGTGTAGTAGTGTAACCGCCCTACGCCGAAGCGCCCGAGGTAGTGGCCGAGGATGGTGTCCTGGATGAAAATCTGATATAGGTCGTCGTGGTGGAGGATCAGATTAGTCATCTCGAAGCCGAATGCGAGCAGGCTGATCCCGATGACGATAAAAAAGGCCCTCTTGTATGCGGGATCAAACTGTTTCCAGGCATCGGACAATGTCTGGTCCAGTGGTGTATTGAGCAGAGAGTTCATGGCGGAGAGCCTCCAAAAGGAGTAAAGGGGGGATTGCTTGGCGTTCTGGCACTGCTTCAAGGTGAGCGCTCTTCCTCGATGCCAATCTGACTTTCGATCAGATATGAGGGTCGAAGCTTGATCTCGTCATAGATCTTGGCGACGTACTCGCCGATGATGCCCAGGCTGATCATGATGAAGCTGCCCAGGATAAGCAGTGTGAAGATCATGGTGGTAAAGCCGGACACGGCTCGGCCTAGAATCCACCCGAACAATGCTTCGGCGCCTACCGCCAGGCCGAACAGCATGGTCATGAGGCCCATTGCGGTTACGATCCTTAGGGGCGCGCTCGTGAAGGAAACGGTAGCCGTCGTTGCAAGGTCCACGAGTCGCCAGAAGGTCCACTTCCCTGCGCCTTGGGCGCGGGCTTCCACGTCGAATGGGATGCTCGCATGCTCGTAGCCCACCCAGTCCGACAATCCGCGGTAAAAGCGCTGCCGCTCGGGAAGTTTCTTGATGATGGTGTCGACGACCAGACGATCCAGCAGCTTGAAATCCGAAGAGTTTCCGATGTTGATCCCGCCCAGTTTCGAGAGCATGGAATTGAACAGCTTGGCGCGCGCTCTGGTCAAGACGCCATCGATTTCCCGGCTGCGTTTCACTCCGTCCACGACCTTGGCGCCATTGCGCCATGCCTCGATCATCTGGGGAATCAATTGCGGCGGGTGCTGGAGATCCGCGTCGATGGTCACGACCGCATTGCCTCGGGCCACATTCAAGCCGGCCAACAGGGCTGCCTCCTTGCCGAAATTGCGGCTGAAGCGAACTCCCTTGACGCGCGCATCCGTCTGGCTGATTTCACGGACGCGATCGAAAGTTCGGTCGTGGCTGCCGTCGTCGACGACGATGATTTCCCAGTCGGGGACGCACGAACCCAGGACGTCGCTGACGACATCGAGCGCGTGCGCGATGCCTTGCTCCTCGTTGTGCGCCGGAATGACGATGCTCAATAGTTTCAGTTCGTGTGTTGCCATGGTTGCCTCAACAGTGAATTGTGGTGCTCAAGGGCCATCCGCTTCCGCGCGGACGACGAAGTGGCCATCCGTGATGGTGAGATGGCGATAACCGATTAGCCGAACTCCGTGGCTGTGCAGCAACTCCCGTAGTGTGGGGTTCGTCAGTGTTGCGAGTTCACCTTCCCAGTCGTGGTAGCTTCGGAGTCGGGCCTCAGTGACTTCGGCCTCGTCAAGCTGGCCCGGATGGCACATCAACTCATACACCCGGCCGGGTCGCAGGGTCGGCAATTTGCGCCGCAGATAGTCGAGCGACAGCTTGCCGCTTCTACCCATGCCCAGAAAACGAGGCGCTGGCATCTCCAGCTGGCGCCGGTTAAGCATCGCCAGCGCACCCAGCAGGCCATCCCTGACCAGAGCTCCCGCCTCCCAACTGCGAGGCAGCTCCGGGGTGGGGCATCGCACATGCGCTATGCCGTACTCGTCGGCCAAAGCTCGCGTCACTTGAAACAAGCCTGGCAGCATATGGATATGTTCATGAGAATTCAGGAATGTTAGGGTCAGCCCCTCATCAAGGCAACGTTCGATCTGTGCGCGCCATTCGGCCTTCACGTCTTCAGCCCGGACAGTGCCGGAGAATATCGCTTTGACCAAGGCAAATTTTGCGGGAAACCGTCCCGCCCATTGGCCCAAGCGGTCACGCATCCCAACGGTCAGCGGCTCCCGCTCGGTGAGGTTGAGATGTACGCCCAGATCCAGCTGCGGATAATCACGCAGCCAGGCCACATGCTCACCCAGGTATGGGCTGTTTGCGAAAATTCCCGTGGCCGTGACGATGCCATGGCGGGCGGATTTCAGGATGCCACGGCTGACGCAATGGTAATAGCCATAGTCGTCGGCATTGACTACGAGATAGGCCCATTCGGGTCGGGAGGTCACGCAGGGTTGTCCTTTTTTATCTTCACTGGCATCGGAGAAGTGTCATTTGATCCGAGCAAACAGACGGTAGCGCAAATTTCGACCCCCGAGGCAAACTGCCCAGGTAAGCACGGCAAACCAGAAGGGGGGGCGCAGTGATTTCTTGCCCGCCATAGCTCCGGAAAGAATTTGTTTGGCCACGTCTCGCCTGGATGTTAACAGGAGCTTTGCGACGCCGCTCCTCTTCATCATCCCCGATTCAAAGATGCCTGGTTCGACGATCATGATGTCGATATGCTGCTTTCCCACGGCCCTTAGTTCCATTTCGAGGCTTTCTCCCCAGATGCTCAGTGCGGCTTTGGAAGCGTTGTAGCCACCGGTCAAATGCATGCCATGCCAACGGCCGATGCTCGACACGAGCACCAACGACTTTCGAGAGTTGCCTGCGCAGAACCAGTTCGCGAAATCGACTGTGGAAAAATAGTTGACCTCAAAAGTTTCTCTCAGCGCGGGCATGGCCAGCACCGAAGTTCCCCCATGCTTGACCCCGGCGCAGAGGATGGCCAAGTCAATCGCCTCCGCCTGGGTGCGGTTTTCAGTCAACACCCGCGGCAGGGCACCAGGCTGTGAGATATCGGCCACCAGTAGCCGGGCGGGCGCCTCTCTTGGCAGCTCTGCAGCCAGGTTATCCAATGCCTCCTGGCTGCGTACAGTTCCTATGACCTCCGCCCCTTGTTCCAGGGCATGGAGCATAAGGTCACGACCCAAGCCGCGATTGACGCCGGTGATGAGAATCCGCTTGCCGGCAAGATTCTGCTCGCGCCGAAAGGGGGTGCCCGCGACATAGGCAAGGAAGTTCCATCCCAACCAAGCTAGCGTGACCATAAGCGCGAAACCATAGCCGGTTAGCCAACCGGCAATGGCGAGTGCGGCCCGCCAGCCGGCAGGCGCTGACGCGAGTTCGCGATATCCCTCGCCGTCGCACTCATGCAAGCCGATCACACAGTTCAGCACGTGTCGAACGGGGTGCTCGGGAAAGAAAAGCCTGGTTGCCTGATCCATCCGGGCGAGGCGAAACCTCGTCAACCGCACTCCCGCCAGAAACAGGGCGAAGCCTCTCGGCCGTTTGAAACGGAAAGGGGCGCTCGCTAGATAGGCGGAGACCTTTTCGTAAAGGTGCGCCTTGGGCGAAATTCCCAGATAGGCGCAGACCGTTCGGTATTCGTCCTCGTCGATCTGCCAGGTTGGGAACAGGCGGCCTTGCATCATCATAGGCGGGCGCTACGGGCGATCCGGGTGGCGTGGGCGGCCAGGGACATGCTGATCGACTTGCTTGGCAGGGAAGGGAAAGCCGCGCCATCGGCGATGTAGACGTTGGCGAACAGGTTTGAGCGCCCCGTGGCGTCACATCGCTTGATGCCTTTCCCCATGGGGACCGTACCGGCGTAGTGAATGCCTGAGCCCGGCGCAGACTGGATGATCCCCTTTGGCATGCACCCAAGTCGCCACAGCGCAGCTCGCACCCTCGCAACCGATTGGGTGATATAGGCGCTCTTTTCGTTTGCTTCCTGATAGCAGAGCCTCACCGCTTCCTGTTGCTCCCCTGCATTCACGAGAACCTGCCTGTTGCCGGGCGTAATCTTGTCCGGGAAAAACAAGCTCACTACGCCCAGTGCCGATTTCAGCACGAAGAAGAGCTTTTTGGACAGGCGGCTGCCGAAGGGCATGCTTTCGATCAGGGGATGATAGAGCAGGCTGGGCAGGTGCAGCACTTCCGCATGCAGATAGCGCGGCCACGGGCCGGGTTCACCGAGAATGCCCATGATCAGCCGATTGTATTGAAACGAGCGCGAGTCCGGTGGGCGACCGATCCCGCTCAGCGCCACATAGGGCAGCTTGAGTACCGTGGTGTCCATCAGGCCTTCCGTTTCTGGCGAGATGTCCGGCCGGGCCGCCCTGAGGCTGCGCAGGAAAATGGCCCCCGTTTCCAGAGCACCCGCGGCCAGGAAAGCTACGTCGCATGTTTCCACGTGCGTCTGTCCGCTTCCGGTGTCCACGAAGCGAATGCCGGTGATCTTTCCCTCGCCCGGCACAAGGGACAAGACCCGGCGGCCCGGAACGTAGCGAAAACCCTCAAACGATTCGCAGGCTTGCAGCGTGCTCCGGCCCGGGTTGTAAATGGAGTCCTTGGGGCATCCCCATAGACAGCGATCGCAGTAATCGCACGCATCCTTGTGCTGGGGGTCGGTCACCACCGCCAGACGCGCCAGGCCCAGCCGGATGCCCAGCCCGTGCAGTCGGCTTTTCTTTCTTTCGTAGGCCCGCGTAAGGCGTTCATCGGCACTGGACAAGCGGATCGGGGGTTGGGAAGGATAACTGCCGGCGAGCTGCGAGGAGAGATCGTCATGCACGGGGCCCGCCACGGGAATGCGCGCGTAGACGGTTCGGTAAGCGCTGTCCATCTCGGAAAAGGAAACCGGCCAACCGGCGAGATCGTCCTCGTCGAAGGAGAGGGCGTTGGCTCCCCAGCCGTTCGCCAGTCCTCCCCGGTGGTATGAGCCGAGGGGGGCAAAACCGTCAGAAAGAAAATTCCACAGCGGATCCTTGTCCGAGGCCAGAAAGTGGCGCGAGGGCGGGTAGCGGAGCAGTTCGCCCCGGCCCGGTGGGACCAAGGCATCCAAGTCTCGTCCAAGAAAATAGTCGACGGGATCGTCCAGCCGATTCTTCAGTTCGTGGAAAGTCACCCCGGGCTCCGGGAACGAATCCTCGTGCCGGCCCACGTCCCACATCTCGACGTTGAAGCCGCGTTCCAGCAGGGTCAGCGCGGCGTGTGCGCCGGAGACACCGGCACCGATGACGACTATCTTCATGCCGCGACCACCGACGCTTGGTAGACTGCCATTAGGCGAGGATGAGGTAGATGGCCAACATGCCGCACGCCAGTCCGAGCGCATGGCGACCGTTGATAGCCTCTCCGATCGACAGGCCATAGGCCGTGACGAGCAGGATCTGCGCGACCGTCATTATCGGATAGATTTTGTTCAGCGGGTAGTACTTCAGAATCTGGGAATACAGGACGAACGACAGCGCATAAACAATCGCGCTCAGCCCCATGTAAACGAGCCATGTGCTCGTCCTGATTTCAAAGTAGGAGGCTTCCTTCAACAGCACTTGCGCAAGCGCCGTGGCAATCACAGCTATGAGGACCAGTATGGGGGGAGATAAAGTCAGCATCTTGTATCCTCGAAAGTGTCGCGAGCGCTGAACAGCTTGTGATGAAGAAGATAGCAGGGTAGGAGCGGCTTCAGCCGCGAAGGGATCGGCGCCGTGATTTGGTTCGCGGCAGAAGCCGCTCTTACAAACCAAAAGTTATCCCACTGACGATCTGTGTGATTCAACGTGCCCCCCCAGTAATTCCGTGTGGTGCCAGGGTCGAACCAAGCAGCTCCTGTGCGCGGAGATAGTCGTCCGGCACGCCGATATCGATGAAAACACCTCTGGCCTCAAAGGCGAGCGGGCTGATTTCCCGGACATGGGGCATCAGGAAGTCCGCCTCGAATGAAAAAACCGAAGGCAGGCGGTATCGATCGAGCAGGTTCCGCGCGAGGAGATAGACGCCCGCGTTAATCATGCCGGCTCCCGCGCGGCCCTTCTCGAAAAACCCTTTGATGCGTCCGTCCTCGATGTCGAGCGCGCCATAGCGGCCTGTGTCCGGGACCCCTTGCACGGCGACGCTGAGATTCGCCCCCTCTCGCAGATGCGCACCCAGCATGGCCTGGTAATCCAGATCAAGGTAGGTATCGCCGTTTAGCACGAAAACCTGGGGGGCCTGCGTCTGCTCCAGGGCAAACCTGATCGCGCCGCCCGTGCCCAAGGGTTCCGTCTCGACCGAGTAGCGCAAGGTCAGGGAACGATAGACTGATCCGAAATGCTCACGGATCGCTTCGCCCTTGTGGCCAACAGCCAGAACAACTGTCTCGAAGCCGACGGCGACCAGCGCGTCCAGGACGAAAGCGAGAAAAGGCCGGCCGTCGATCGGGGCCATGGGCTTGGGCAGCTCCGGCACCACGGCGCGTAGGCGCGTACCCAGGCCGCCGGCGAGAATAATTGCCTCCATCATTCTTCCCTTGGGAACATTTGTTCCTCGATGAGATGGCAGATGCTGTGGCCGATGACGATGTGACCTTCCTGGATGCGTGGCGTGGAGTCGGAGGGCACCCGCAGGCAGTGGTCGCACAGATCAAGCATCTCTCCGCCGCTGCGGCCGGTCAATCCCACGGTGACCAAGCCCTTTTCGCGGGCCACGCGCAGTGCATTGAGCACGTTGGCGGAGCGGCCTGAGGTGGAGATGCCGAAGAACACATCGCCCGGCTGACCCACCGCCTCGATTTGCCGGGCAAACAGGTGTTCGTAGCCGTAGTCATTGCCGATGGCGGTAAGCACCGAGGTGTCGGTCGAAAGGGCAAAGGCGGGCAACCCCGGCCGATCGTAAAGAAAGCGGCTGATGAGCTCTGCAGCCAAGTGCTGGGCATCGGCGGCGCTGCCGCCATTGCCGGCGAACAGGATCTTGTTCCCATTTTTCAACGCCCACACGCAAGTCTGTACGACGTGCGCGACCCTGCCGAGCAGCGCGCGGTCTGTCGCCATGGCCTGCATATTTGCAGATGTCTCGCGAATTTGGCGTTCCACCTCCAGTGCTAGTAGATCTTCCATCCTTCCGTCCCCTGTTTGGTGAAATGACAGCTGTGGATTTGGCCCGGTATCTTCTCCAGGGCGCGGATGACGTCCATGCGCCGCACCGGGTCTACCAACAGCATCATGAAGCCGCCGCCGCCGGCTCCGGAGATTTTGCCGGCACGCATTCCCGCCTGCTTCGCCAACTCATAGGTCTCCTCGATCTGCGGATTGGAGATGCTCTTTGCCATCCGCTTCTTGGCCGTCCAGCCGGCCTCCATGGACTGCACCAGGCCATTGAAATCCCCCTTGAGCAGACTTTCTTTCATAGAGACGGCCTCCTCCTTTAAAGCGTGCATAGCCTCGATGGCGGCTGTTTCCTGGCGCCTCACATTGGCGGCCTGCTCGTCGATGATCTGCGCCGACTGGCGCGAAACGCCCCCGAAGTAGAGCAGCAGCGAGGCCTCCAACTCGGAAATGATCCAGTTCTTGATTCTGAGCGGGTTGACGACCACCCGCTCCTGCGGGTGGAACTCCATAAAGTTGAAACCGCCGAAGGTGGCGGCGTACTGGTCCTGACGACCGCCGGAAAGACCCACGTCCTTGCGCTCGATCTCGTAGGCGAGATGGGCGATGTCGTATTCGCCCAGCGGCAGGTTCAGCCATTCGACGTAGGCCTTGACCATGGAAACCACCAAGGTTGAGGAGGAACCCAGGCCGGAGCCCGGCGGGGCATCGCTGTGAGTACTCATCACCAGTGGGAGGGGGCGGCCGCCGTTGAATTCGCGCACGATGCGGTTGTAGACTCCCTTGTGCAGGTCCAGCCGACCGTCCAGCGGTAACTCGAGCATGGTGTCGCTCGTCCACGTCTCCTGCCTATCCGCAGCCACGAAGCGCACACCCGCCGGCTGTGGTTCGATCACAGTGTAGGCGTATTTGTCGATGGTGGCATTGAGCACCAAGCCGCCGTACTCGTCACAATAGGGAGAGACATCGGTACCGCCGCCAGCGAGCCCTAGCCTAAGCGGCGCCCTAGCTCTTACTATCATTGGCGTCGTCTCCAGAAAATGTGTTTGGGGCACTATTATCATTCATCCAGCGCGCAAGCAAGATTCTGAGTTGCTGCGCGATCAGCGGGTTCTGGTCGATCACGTTGTGACGGCATGCCGCATCCTCCCGGATGTTGAAGAGCTGATATAGTGCGCCGTCGGTGAGCGGCTGATAGGTGAGCTTCCACTCCCCCAACCGCACCATACGATCCTTGGCGACGACGACAACGTCCTGATAGTGGGGTTTCAGGCAGATCATGCCCAGCTTTTTATCCGGCACCTCCAGGAGACCGGGCAGGCTAGGATAGCGCAGGTGCCCTTCCGGACTACCCGGCAAGTCGGTCAGCCAGACTCCTGTCTCATAGAAGGCCGGCAGCTCCCCGGGAAGTGGTTCGCCCCGCATGAGTGGGGTGAGCGAAACCCCTTCCATATAATCGGGAATCGGAGACCCAACCAGTTCAAGGAGGGTAGGTGCGAGGTCCACCGTGCGCACCACGTTGGAAATCATCCGCGACTGGGGTTTGCGGGGATCGGCGATGAGCAAGGGCACCCGGGCGGAGAAGTCGCCGATCGCGGAGTTGCCCTGCCCCCAGGTCTCATGCTCGAAGAACTCAAAACCGTGATCGCTGAAGATCACCACGATGGTGTCCTCGGCGAGCCCGGAGACCTCTAAGTAGTCCAGAATGCGCTTGAGCTCATCGTCAAAGTTTCTCACGCAACCGTCGTATAGATCGATGATCTGATCGAGATCGAACTCTGTCTTCGGTTCTCCCTGGCGACGGATGATCTCAAAGGGATCTCTGAGCCTTGCCATGGCGAACTTGGATTCGCCCTGATAGCCTTGGTCGGCATACATAGCGTAATAGGGATACTTGGAGGTGAACGGCGGGTGAGTAGTGGCCATGAAGGACACCATGAAAAAAGGGGCATCATCTTTGGCCAGCTTGGCGATCATGCGCCGAGTATCACGACCGATTTCTTCTGTGAGAGGGATGCCGCCCAAATAATAGATTTCGGGCAGAAAGGTCTTGCCGAACCAGTTCTGGGTAAATAGTGACAAAAAGAGCCGGAGATCCTTGGGGCCTTGGCGCAGCAAATATTTGATGTTCCACTGATCGTGCGGTAGGTCCTCATGCTTGAAGTTGAAGCTGAGTTTGCTCATGTCGGAGGCCGCCCAATCCCCCACGACGGCGGTTTGATAGCCTAACTTCTCAAGGATCTCCGGTAGGCCCGCCACAGGGAGCTGGGCCTCTTCAGGCGTCACGAAAGTGTCGCGTATACCGTGCGTATGAGGCCAAGTACCGGTGAGCATGGAAGCGATACTTGGCGCGGTACGGGCGCAAGGAACATAACAGTCCGTAAAACGGCTGGCACGGCGGGCGAATGCGTCCAGCGTAGGGGTCAGCTCACGGGGATAGCCCATGCCACTTAACCGATCGGCCCGCAGGGTGTCGGAACCGATCAGAAGGATGTTGGGGGTGGAAGACTTGCCATTTCGGCGGACTGGGCGTGGCTCCCGCTCCCACATGGACAGCAGCAGGATAGCAAGATAGAGGCCGGCGATAACGCCCATGAGCCAGGAAGCTGGCCAGGCACCTTCCCGGGCCAGCGCGGTCATCCCAACCGCGAGCCAAGCGCCCAGGATACCGAACAAACCTATATCGAGCGCATACAGCCGGGTAGGGGTGAGTTGCTCCCACAACGGATAAAAATGCGTCATGGAATAGAGGGAGGAGGAGGCAATCACGCCCGGGGAATAGAGCAGCGTACGTATAAACTGGCGCAAGGTCAGGATGAAAACGGCCAATAAACCTGCCCCCGCGGCCAGGACCGGGTTATAGCCGGCTCCGAACAGTATTAAACCGGCGGCATACCCAATGACCCCTAGAAAGGCCATGAAGGTTGTGATCAGGAAGACGAAAAGGGCGAGCCTGGCCAACGAATAGACAAGATAGAAGCGATAGTGGGACATGACTTCCTCGGCCATGTGGGGCCCAGTCCGGCTAAAGTCGAACACGGATTTAATGAGCAGCAACAGGGTGAAAAGGGCGCCGATGAGCGCGCTGATTCCCAAGCCATGGGACAGTGACTGAAAGACTAAGGCGTCGACGTGGGTCATGATCTTCCTAAATTCGGTACCTGGCGCCAGTGACTTCAGGCGCGAACCCATTCGCACACGACATTGTGTTGGCGGCTAAAGCCGCGCCTACGCATCTCACTGAAACCACCAGACAGAGGATCATAGCTGGCGCCCCGGCAGAGCATCTTTGAGCAGCGCGAGACCGGTCGCCCGTGGCCTACGGGGAGCTAACGTGTATACACGCAGAATGTCTTCTTGATCTGCGTTGTGAATTTTGCGCAGCTTAGGCATCGGGGTCTTTTCCAAGGGTAGCGGGCTCGCCACGGCGCGTGCGCCCCTGCTCCAGGCGGCCCACAATCTCGCCCAGCGCCGCTGCGCTCCGCACCAAGTAGAATCGCCTTTTCTCCCAACGCACGGCGGTGAACGCTCCCAGCAGATACTCGGCCAGCTTGCGGAAAAGGTATTTCGGCACCCTGGGGAATCCCGGGCTGTCCTCCAATCGGGCCGCGCAAGCGGTGCGCCTGAAGGCCTTTCTTATGACATAGAGCAGGGTGAAACGGCTCGCATCCACATAGTGGTATTGCACCACTTGGGGCACGTACTGCAACGTTGCGCCCAGCTGCAGGGCACGGCGAACCCAGTCCAAATCTTCGGCCCCACCCAGGTCGTGCCCTACCGGGCCCAATGTGGTGGCAAACGGCCCGACCCGGGTCAGCCATTCGCTGCGCAGAAACAGGTTGCCGCCGCCCGGGGTGGCAATGTCCGGGGTTAGTCGAAGCGGCGTTTCGCCTTGGTCGAAGCGCGGCACCGGCAGGGGATAGACGCGATAGGGGCCGGTGTCGTGCACCCACCCCGGCTCCGTGCCGTCCCAGTCCGGGAGAATGCGACCGCAGAAGATGTCCGCTTCCGGGTAGTCCGCCGCTGCTTTGCAGATATTCACCAGATAGCCTTGATCTACCCGGTGGTCGTCGTCCACGAATGCCACGAGACTCGACGTGACCAGGGGCAGGCCGCGATTCAGGGCGTTCGACTTGCCCGGCACGGGCTCGGCCTCCCATCTGAGCGGCAGACTCCCATCCGAACCTCCCTGGTGCATGTAGTTTTCCAGAAAGGCGTGGGTCGCGTCGGCGCAGGCGTTGGCAATGACAAGAATTTTGACCGCGCAACGCTGCGGTCGAGTCGCGGTATTGAGCGAAGCCAGCGTCCGCTCCAGTAGTTCAGCACGGTTGTGGGTGCAGATGAAAACCGTCAGGCTGTTCGTGAACGGCGAGTGCGTAGCTCGGCGCGAGGCGTCGAGCGTCGCTGCATCTGCGTCGAAGCTGTCGCTGGTCTTTTTCACCGCGCTATCCATCCCTGCAGGTAACCGACAAAATAGACCGCATTCATTTCCAGTCGAAGCGATTGGTCTCTGCCCCGCGTTAAGCGCTGGCGGAGCGCGCGCCAGAAGGCGCGGGCCAATTGGCCGTATATGTACATCGGTGGCAGTCGCGACGCAGCGCCCCGCCTATGCGTGCCTTCCGTTCTGCCTTGGCGATAGTGCAGGTCCAGGAAATAGCTGCGGCACAGTTTGTGGACGTCGATGCGATGATGAATCACCGCTTCTGGTACCCAACGCACTTTATGGCCATTGGAGACCAGGCGACGGTAAAATTCCGTATCCTCGCCCCCGATATTGATGCTGCCTTTGCGGCCCAATTCAGGATCAAAATCGCCAGCCGCGCCGAACACCTCGCGCCGGACAGCGAAATTGCCTCCATAGAACGGCGTCGAGGGTTCAGTCAACCAACGCGCCTCACCGTAGTCCAGGCGCCCCAGGAAGCCGAGCAACTCTTCCTGAAGCCAGGCTGGTCGCCGGCCATGCTCGAACAGCACCTCTATCCTCCCGCCCAAGGCGTCCGGCGCATGCGCCAGCATGGCCTGTTCATAGGCGGTCAGCCACTGCGAGTCGGGTGTTTCATCATCATCGATGAACAGCAAATATTCCCCTTTGGCTTCGCGCAGCGCACGGTTGCGCGCGCTGGACAGCCCCAGCTGCTCCTCGCGC